>JBOGLY010000418.1:0-3423 GCA_050746425.1 Acidobacteriaceae bacterium | reverse complement strand
GGATACTCGTGCCGCACCTGTTCTACAACGGTCTGAGGAATGTGATTGTCGTCGAGGCCAAAGTGAAAAATGGCAGGGCAAGTGAATCGCTCGTGGATGTAATTTTGAATGCCGCCCGGATAATACGAGACGGTCGCGTCGGGATGGAGGCGCGTGTTGCTGAGCCAGGCCAACATGCCTCCCCAGCAATAGCCGACCACGCCGACTTTGCACGCGCCGTGTTCGCGTAGATACTGGATGGCCGCGGCAATGTCAGTCAGAGTTTTGTCGACCGAAATGCGCTGCACGATCTGCATTCCTTTTCGCGCTTCTTCTGGACCGCTCGCCAGCTCGACATCGCGCTGAGCGCGGTCAAACAATGCCGGCGCAATGGTCAGGTATCCGGCGCTTGCGAACCGGTCGGCGACGGAGCGGATATGAGCGTTGACGCCAAAGATTTCCTGCAGCACGACAATGCCGGCTTTCGGCTCGCCGGTGGGCTGCGCGATATATGCGTCGAATTTGTGGCCGTCGGCGGCCTGCAACTGCGTATGTTGAGACATTTCCTTGCTCCCCCATCAATTTTCTAAGATGCAATCGTTATGCGGATGTCGATTGCGCCGCGGTCGAAATTCATTCCGCGGAGCGCTTCGGCGCTGTAAGGCCAAGAAATTTCATGGCGAGTTGAAGGTCCTTCCATGTCTCGACTTTCTGGCGCGGATCGCGCAGCAGATACGCCGGATGATAGGTGACGATCAACTTCGTTCCCATGCAATCGTGCACCTTGCCGCGCAGCACGGAAAGCGCCGCCTTGGAGCCGAGGAGATAGGTGGCCGCGGTCGCTCCCAGGGCGACGATCAGTTTTGGCCGCACAATGCCGATTTGTTGAAAAAGAAATTGAGTGCAGGTATTCGCTTCCGCTGGCTCTGGCACGCGATTTTTTGGCGGCCGGCATTTCACGATGTTCGCAATGTAGACGCGTTTGCGATCGAGACCCATGGCCGTAATCATGTTATTCAGCAGTTGACCCGCACGACCGACGAATGGGATGCCTTGCTCGTCTTCATCTGCGCCTGGACCTTCGCCGACGAACAACAGTTCGGCGTTTGGATCGCCGTCGCCAAAGACGATTTTGTGACGGCCTTCGAAGGCAAGCTGGCAGCGGGTGCAATCTCCGATTTCCTGGCGAATGGCCTCAAGCGCCGCAGCGCGGTCCTGTGGGGCAATAGCTGGCGAGGAAAAGTCGATGGGTGTGTATGTAGCAATCAGGCTGGATTTTAAGGGCATTGTGGGTAGTGGCTCGGGCGCGTTCCGTTCGCGCGGCGGGAGAGGCGGCTCGATGCAGGGCGTGGAGTCGTCGTGCTCGCCACGATAGAAATCGACGCCACCCATCTCTTTGCAATAAGTGAGCAGGGTAGCGAGTTGCTGACGTTGTTCGGGAGAAAGGGCAGTTTTCATGGAATGGTCGTGGCTATATCTATTATCCGGCCCCGCTGTATTGAATCATCGTATCCCACACTAGCCGCCCAGCCACCCCAACGGGCACAAATCGCCCGTCGGGGCCCCGACGCGCGGCGAGTATGGCGCACTCATGTTCAACCCTTTAGGCCACGTCAATAGCTTTCACAATTGAAGGGAGAACCGCAAGGTCCTTCACTGCGCTTGCGCTCCGTTCAGGATGACATCTCACTGTAGGAAGCCTTAGCGGTTGGCGAGGACGGAGACCGCGTTCATTTCGGTTACTATTTGGCGCGGGTGACGGAGTTGTTGCACTTCATCCAGGATGCGATCCGCGAGTAGTCGCTTCGGCATTTCTGGCAATTCCTGCGCGGAGCTCCCGGTCAAAAAAGTTACCGCATTGCGGTCGGAATCGAAGCCGATGTGCGGGCGAGCCACGTTGTTCAGCACGATGGCGTCCACGCCTTTGCGGGCCAGCTTGTCGCGCGCATGTTCGACCGGATTTTCCGTTTCGGCGGCGAATCCAATGACCAGCGTTCCCGGCAAACGGAGTTTCATGACTTCCGCCAGAATGTCTTCGGTTGGTTCGAGTTCAATGGCGATGGGGCCGGTGCGCTTGATTTTCTGTTCCGCCATAAGGCGTGGCCGGTAATCGGCGACGGCGGCGGCTTTCATCACGATGGTTGCGCGGGGGAGTTGCCGCAGCACGGCCTGGCGCATTTCTTCGGCGGTAGTGACAGGAACGAATTCGCAGCCAGGCGGGGGATCGAGTCGAGTCGGCGCGCTAATTAAAATCACCTGGGCGCCACGTTGCAATGCGGCTTCGGCAAGGGCGTAGCCCATTTTTCCGCTGGATCGATTGCCAATGAAGCGGACCGGGTCGACGGGTTCGCGCGTTCCGCCCGCTGTGACCAGAACGGTTTGTCCGGCCATATCGTGACGGCGATGAAGCACGTCGAGGACGGCACTCACGATGTCCCCAATTTTCGCAAGGCGGCCTTCGCCCAGCATTCCGCAGGCCAGGTATCCGCTGTCGGGCGCGACAATGGTCGCTCCTCGTTGCCGCAGGATCTCGAGATTGGATTGAGTGGCTGGATGCTCCCACATCTGCACGTTCATTGCGGGGGCGAGAATGAGCGGCGCGGGAGTGGCGAGCGCCATGGTAGTGAGGAAATCGTCGGCCAGGCCATGAGCCAGGCGGGCGAGAATGTCGGCAGTCGCGGGAGCGACGATCAAAGCTTCGGTAGATTGAGCTTCGGAGATATGTTCAATGGCGGAGTTGGCGTTGGGAACCTGGCCGTCGCTGTCCCATAAGCCGGTGACGACGCGATGGCCGGTAATGCTGGCGAAGGTCAAGGGCGCAACGAATTGTTGCGCCGCCATGGTCATCACGACATGGACGTCGAGCGCCTGCTGTTGCAGCGCCCGCACCAGTTCCGCTGCCTTGTAGGCAGCAATTCCTCCGGTAACGCCGACGGTGACCTTCATAGGTCTGATTCTACCTCGGGTATGCGGATTGGTCGCCGGTTTCGGTGAGAGCGGAACAAGCGGGACTAGTAATGCGACTGTGCAAAAAAATAGGTCCCCAGGTCTCAGAATCGAGACCTGGGGCACCCGAATGGTTGCTCTATGGGGAAAGCAGATCCCTCCACTATGGTCGGGACGACAATTTCTTTTTGGTTTGCTCTACGTGTGCAGAATCGGGGTATAGCCGGCAGGCAATCCCAGTTCTTTTCGAGATGGGCCTTCGGGAACGACGTAGCTGATGAGGCCGGCCTGCAGTTCGTCTTGCGCAATGCGGACGGCTTTGGTGGAACGGTTGGGGACCATCGGGCTCGATCCATTCTGCAACTGGCGAGCGCGGCGGGCGGCGACGTGGACCGCGCGGTACTTACTTTCTTTGACTGCAACTTCTTCCATGGTGCGACCTCCTGCAATTTGGGGAAATGCTGGTTCTGAACTGCGCAAGCAAAAGAAGATTGAATC
>JBOGLY010000417.1:0-3443 GCA_050746425.1 Acidobacteriaceae bacterium | reverse complement strand
CTCGGTGCCTGTCGCCATCGAAGAGTTGCTCTGGCGCGAGATTCGATACCAAAGATTTTGCGCCTCCCATTGATCGACCTGAAACGGCAGCTCACGCAGCACGTCGCAAATCTGCAACGCCGTGTCCAGATACTTGCGATCAAGATGCGACTCCAACTCCTGCATGGCGCGCAACATTCGCTGGCTGGCCACAAACGCCACAGAGACGTCATCCATCTCAACCTGGTCGGCGCGTATCTGGGTAAGCAGTCCACGCAGGCGGGCCGCATCGAACGGATCGTTGGCGAGCTCCCGGCGAAGGTCGGCGTTCAGGCTGAACTGTGCGGCCAGCATCAGCGCCGGAGGCTTCGGAATGCCGCTCAGGCTCAGGTAATGCAGCAATGAAATGTGATTGTTGTACATCGTCCGCAGCGTGCCTTCCATGTCTGCGAGCGTGGTATCGAGAAGCTGTCGGAAAATCCGCCGCTGCTCGTCTCGAAACAGCGATGTCAACGAATAGAAATTTGAATCGAACTCGCGACTGAAGACTCGTGCTCCTTCGGCGAAGTCCCCGCACAGGATTGCCTCCTGCATCCGCGTGGTGAAATCGTGAAATTCGCCTTCCGTGATGCTGTCTGCAGGGAGGACCGCCGCCGACAGATTTTGATCGCCCCCGTATAGCACCGCAAACAGAACATCTTCATGTTCGAGCGTGACTTGCGAAGAAATTTCCGCGCGTCCGTACCCAAAACGCCGACGGCCCATGCTAAGAAGTTCCCCCGAGTTGCGGTGAACGTCGTAGCAGAACAGCGGCGTGGTTTCCGGCTGCGGCTCGAACATGGAAATGATGGCGTAGTGAGCGCCCACCTGTTCCAGGCCAATTTTTTGCGCCAGTACGCTTTTGCGGTAAATGTCCGCGCCATTGGCGGGATCTCCCCCGTCGTTGCTTTTCGCTACGGCAAGACGCTCGAGGAACGCGGGTTCCAGTGCGGCTCCATCGTCCCCGAACAACTCCGCGGCCAACTGCAGTACTCGGCCTGCATAAGAAATCACCTGCACTGTTTCAATTCCTGCCAGGTCGTCGAAGAACCATCCGCAACTGGTGTACATCAACTGAAGATGACGCTCCATTTCCAATAACTTAAGCGCGGCGATTTTTTCCAGTTGCGACGACGTGCCAGCACAATGCTCGTTTAGAAATGTCTGTTGCGAAGCCGCAGTCCGATTCAGCAGTACCTGGACATAGCCATCGCGAGCGGCATCAGGATCGCGAAGCAACAGTTTTGCCGATTGCCGCCACAACGGCCGGACTGCATCGCGAAGCCAATCGAGAGCGTCACGAAGTGGATCGCGCCATGTCTGGTCCCAACCCGGATTTTGGCCGCAGTTGCATCCGCAGTTGGAACGCCAGCGCTCAATCCCATGGCTGCAACTCCACGAAGAATTTTCGTGAATTTCCGCCTCCGAGGAAGGATGGAAGCTTTCCAGAAATTGCCCGTAGTTGGTCAGAAGATAGTCGCTGTGCTGCTCGATCGATTGCAGCGCGTAAGCCAGGGCCATGTCGCCGTTGCGATGATGGTGTCCATAGCTTTCGCCGTCGGTTGCGACGTGGGCAAGCTGCGCGTCCCGGCCGTTTTCGCGGTAGCTGTCAAATAACCGCTTTGCCAATTCGGCGCCGCTGTTCAACAACCCGTCAAATGCGATGCCGCGCGCAACCGGCCCATCGTAGAAAAACACCGCAATGCTGCGCTCCCCCGATGTCCGTACAAGGTACGGCTGCGTCGGATCGACGGAGCCATCTGGAGTTTCGCGCCAGACCGGCGCCTCCGGATCGTTCTCCGTGGCGATTTCGCGTACCCGGGCGCATTGGTGCGGCGCCAGAATCGTAAAGCGAATTCCGTGTTGCGCCAATAGATCCAGGCTTTCCAGGTCGACCGCGGTCTCCGGCAGCCACATGCCCTCTGGCTTGCGGCCAAAGCGAAATTCGAAATCCGCGATGCCCCATCGGATTTGCGTGGTCCGGTCCTGCGTGGATGCCAGCGGAAGAATCGCGTGATTGTAAGGCTGCGCAATCGCCGAGCCATGCCCGCCAAACCGCTCCATGCTGATGCGATCGGCGTCGAGTATTTTTCGATAGCTCAGCGGAGCGGATTTCTCCATCCACGCCAGCAGTGTCGGGCCGAAATTGAAGCTGATGCGCGAATAATTGTTGACGATCCGGACGATTTTATTTTTCTCGTTCAGGATTCGCGAACTGCCATTGGCGGCATAACATTCGTGATTGATGCGGATATTCCAGTCGTGATACGGGGCAGCGGCGTCCTGCACCTCGATCGCTTCCAGCCATGCGTTTTCGCGGGGAGGTTGGTAGAAATGGCCATGAATGCAGACAAACCGTTTCGGTGAACTCATCGGTTCTTCCGCGCCGCTGGAATTTCTCCCTGGACCGCCAGGTCGCACGCGCGCCACAGGTACCAGCTCGCCACGGAATGCCACGGGTGCCAACGAGCGGCACGGCGTTTGATCGCATCTGCGGAGGCAAGGTCTGCCGCGGTGACCGGCATTCCCGGACGCAGCTTGCCGAACGTGAGCGCAAACCCTTTGCGAACGCCATAATCGGAGACCGGCAATACATTCGGCCTGCCCATGCGGAAGATCAGCAGCATCTGCACGGTCCAGATTCCGATGCCGCGCACGTTCGTGAGCCTATCGCAAATTTCCTCGTCGTCCATTCGATGAAGTTTCGAAAGTGGCGGCACAATTCCTTCCACGCATTTCTCGGCCAGGTCGCGAATCGCAAGCTGCTTGGCAGCGGAAAGTCCCGCCGAACGCAAAACCGTTTCATTTAGACGGAGCAGTCCTGCCGGCGTAGGCGTGCGTTCGGGAAACAACTCCAGAATGCGGCCGTGGATGGCCTTTGCGGCGCGCCCGTGCAATTGCTGATAGACGATCGATTCCAGCAGCGCCTCGAATGTAGAATGCGTCGGCTTCAGCCGCATGGCAAAAGGCCCGGAGCGTTCCATCAATTTGGCCAGACGAGTATCGGCTGCTGTCAGCTCACGACACGCAAGCGCGTGGTCGTAACGAACTTTTCTAAGGCCGTCAGTCATTGTTTCCAGTCTATACACTGGTTCCAAATGGGAAGGTGAGCGATGAAGCGCGATGACGAAAAAAATCTACTTCAGGAGATTGGATAGATCGTTTGCGGATAGGAACTCCTCGTGTCCTCGAAGTTGGTGCGTTGGTTGTCGGCGACGCGCCGACCTGGCGGCTGGACTCCATGCCCTACGGTGGCGTGAAGGATTCCGGCGAAGGGAGGGAAGGCGTCCGCTACGCAATTGAGGAAATGACAGAACGGCGTCTATTGGTCATGGCGCTCAAGCCGGATTGATAGCATGAATTTTGCACCATTGCCGAAACCCACACATATAATCAACGTCAGAAAAATTTGAAATGGCGTGTAT
>JBOGLY010000416.1:0-3444 GCA_050746425.1 Acidobacteriaceae bacterium | reverse complement strand
GGGCAGAGAGGCATAGGGCAGAATCGCACCCACACGACCGCCGCAACTGATCGGCTGATTCGATTCTGGCGAAATGAATTTGCCAGGCGCGGCGAGGTCTGCGAATTTGTTACGCCAGAGGCGTGGGCTTAGGGCGCTCCCCTTTCCCACTCAAGCCAACCGAAGGCTTGAATGGGGCACCCAGGTTCTTGGTGGTCACGGAAAAGCAGGTCCCTCGACTCCGCTGCGCTCCGCTCGGGATGACAACTCACAGAAGATTCTCGGTGGTCACGGATGAATTTGCGCGACCGCGGCAAGTGCTTCTTTTGCGGCGGCGAGCGTGGCGCGAATCTCTTCTGCGCCATGCGCGGTGCCGAGAAATGCCGCCTCAAACTGGGATGGAGGCAGCCAGACGCCGGCTTGCATCATGGTGCGGTGGAACGCGGCGAATTGCGTGGTATCGGCGCGCAAAGCACTCCCGTAATCCGTGACCGCATCGCCTGAAAAAAACCAGGTAAACATGGAGCCGACGCGATTGGTCGTCAGCGGAACTCCAGCAGCGTGCGCAATTTTCGCAACGCCTTCGGCAACCGCGGCGGAAGTCTTTTCCAACTGCGGATAAACGGTATTGCGGTGCTCAATCAGATATCCAACCGTGGCGATTCCGGCAGCCATTGCCAGCGGGTTGCCACTGAGCGTTCCCGCCTGATATACGGAACCGAGCGGCGCCAGCATCCGCATGATCTCCGTGCGTCCGCCGAAGGCGCCACACGGCAAGCCCCCGCCTAGAATCTTGCCGAGGCAGGTCATGTCCGGCTTGATACCGTAAAGTTCCTGCGCTCCTCCGAGGGCCAATCGAAAGCCGGTCATCACCTCGTCAAAAATAAGGATTGTGCCTTCTCGCGCGGTGATTGATCGCAGCGCTTCCAGATATCCCGGCTGGGGCGGAATACAGCCGGCGTTGCCGACCACTGGCTCGACAATGACACACGCGATTTGGTGCTTGCATCGCGAAAACGATTGCTCGACCGCGCCGATATCGTTATACGGAAGCGCCAGCGTGTGTTGCGTCGCCTCCTCCGGGACGCCCGCGGAGCCGGGAATACCGAACGTCGCGATTCCGGAGCCAGCCTTGACCAGCAACGCATCGGAGTGGCCGTGGTAGCAGCCTTCAAATTTCACAAAAAACTTGCGGTTCGTAAATGCCCGCGCCAGGCGAATGGCGGACATCGTCGCTTCAGTACCGGAGCTGACAAACCGCAGCATTTCTACGGTTGGAAATGCACGGTGGACCATCGCGGCCAAATCGAACTCCGCCGGGGTGGAAGCGCCAAAACTGACGCCGCTGGCGGCTGCTTCCTGGACGGCGCGCACAACTGCTGGCGCGGCGTGGCCCAGAATCGCGGGCCCCCACGATCCGAAGTAATCCAGATAACGATTGCCGTCGGCGTCCCACAAATATGCCCCTTCGGCGCGAACGACGAACGGCGGCTCTCCTCCCACGGCACGGAAGGCGCGGACGGGAGAATCGACCCCGCCGGGCAACAGACTTTCAGCCCGCTGCTGCAATTCGCGGGAACGCCGCATCGTGCGCACAGATCGAGTCATCGATATTCAGTATAGAAGTTGGCGACCGGAGGTTCAGACGTGGGTGGCGAAGGCGTCCGGTACGCGATGCTACACTGATGATTCCCGGTAGGGGTTCTGTAGTGTTCTTTCGCCTGCCCATATTCCAGTTGCGTTCGGGTGAATGCGCCTTAGATTTTCAGAACATAACCTGCCGGAATTTTTCATCCCCGGAACGCGATACCCGTGCCCAGCAAGTCTTCATCCCAGCCAACCGCTGTCATTACTTACGCCGATGCGGGCGTTGATATCTCTAGCGGCGACCGCACGAAGCAGCGCATCAAGTATCTTGCTCAGCGAACCTTCAACAAGCAGGTGTTAAGCGAGATCGGCGGATTCGGCGGACTGTTTAAGCTGGATACCGCGCGCTATAAAAATCCCGTACTGGTCTCAAGCGCAGATGGGGTAGGGACCAAGCTGAAGATCGCATTTCAGATGAACATGCACCACACGGTCGGCGCTGACCTCGTAAACCACTGCGTGAACGACATCGCGGTGCAAGCGGCGACGCCGCTGTTTTTCATGGACTATTTGGCAACGAGCAACCTAGACGGGGATGTCGCGGAGAAAGTAGTTTCGGGCATGGCGGATGCGTGCCGCGCCAATGGCTGCGCCCTGATCGGCGGAGAAACGGCGCAAATGCCGGGGTTCTATCATGATGGCGAATACGATCTGGCCGGTTTCATTGTGGGAGTCGTGGAGCGAGAAAAAATTATTACCGGAAGCGGGATACGCGCGGGCGATTTGCTGGTCGGGCTTCCTTCGACCGGATTGCATACCAACGGGTACTCGCTGGCGCGCAAGTTGTTTTTTCAAGTAGCAAAATACACACCAGACCATTACGTGAATGAACTGCGAGAAAAGGCCGGCATTGCGTTGATGAAAACGCATCGAAGTTACCTGAACATCATTCGCAAATTGACCGCCGTGGACCTGGTCGCGGGCATGGCGCACATTACCGGCGGAGGCATCACGGAAAATCTGCCGCGAATTCTGCCAAAAAATGTGTCCGCAACGGTGCAGCTTGGTTCCTGGACGGCACCGCCGATTTTCGACCATCTTCAGACGCTTGGCAATGTCGAAAGCGAGGAGATGTTGCGGACGTTCAATATGGGCATCGGGCTGATCTGCGTCGTCCCCGCCGATAAATACAAGCGCGTTAAAACGCTGCTGGACCGCGCCAACGAGCCCCATGCCGTGATTGGCAAAATCGTCAAGGGCGACCGCCGGGTCCTCTACAACTAGGCCCCAATGAAGCGTCTTGGCATACTCCTTTCCGGTCGTGGTTCGAACTTTGTAGCGATTGCAGATGCGATCGAACGCGGTCGAATCCGAGATGCGAAAATCGCCGTGGTAATTTCCAATCGCGCGGACGCTGCGGGGATTGATGTCGCCCAATCGCGCGGGCTTGCCACGCGCGTGGCTGAGGGTCGCGGACGATTGCGCACTGAGCACGACGCGGAAATTGTCGCGTGCCTGCGTGAGCATGGCGTGGATCTGGTGTGCCTCGCCGGATACATGCGGCTGTTGTCGCCGGAATTCGTGTCGGCTTTCCACAGCTCAATTTTGAATATTCACCCGTCGTTGCTGCCATCGTTTCCAGGCCTCGATGCGCAGCGACAGGCGCTGAAATACGGGGTCGCAATCACCGGTTGCACAGTCCATTTTGTGGATGAGGAACTGGACCACGATGCGATCGTGTTGCAACGCGCGGTGCCGGTGCTCGACAATGACGACGAAGCATCTTTGTCAGCGCGGATATTGGAACAAGAACATATTGCGTATCCAGAAGCCATTGCGCGCGTTGTCAGCGGGAACTACGAAATTGTGGATCGGCGG
>JBOGLY010000415.1:0-3446 GCA_050746425.1 Acidobacteriaceae bacterium | reverse complement strand
GTTCTGGACCACGTCGCGCAGCGCTCCGGCCTTCTCGTAAAACGGGCCTCGACCTTCAATGCCGATGCTTTCAGCCGCCGTGATCTGCACATGATCGATGAAATTGCGGTTCCAGATTGGCTCAAAAATTCCATTGGCAAAACGAAACACTAAAATGTTCTGGACAGTTTCCTTGCCAAGGTAATGATCGATGCGGAAGATCTGGTCCTCCGACATCACTTCATTGATTTCGTCGTTCAGCTCGCGCGCCGAGCGTAGGTCGTGGCCAAAGGGCTTCTCAATAATGCATCGCGTCGTGCCTTTGTCGGATTTCGCCATTCCGTTCGCGCCTAGTTGATGCACAATCTCAGAAAAATATTCCGGCGCCGTGGCCATGTAAAACAGGCGATTGCCATGGGTCCCGTATTTCTTGTCGAGCGTCTCCAACAGACCCTTCAACCGGACATAGCCGTTGGGATCGTCAAAGTTCATAGCGTGGTAATTGACTCTCGCCAGAAACTCGCGCAGCTTGGGATCGTCGGCATCGACGCCGCCGCCTTTGATGATGCCCTCCCGCATATCGCGGACAAACTCATCCTGCAGCGGGCGCCGGGCCACACCAACGACAGCAAAATTTGACGGCAGCAACCCCGCTTGCTCCAAGTGATAAAGCGCTGGCAACAATTTCCGTTTGGTCAGATCGCCGGACGCACCGAAGATCACAACGATGCATGGATCCGGCACGTGCTCGGGAACTCGCGATGCCTGAAGTTCGTCAGGAGAAACCGTTATTTCCGTCGTGACCATTTCACATTATCCTTAGCAAGCGATCGTTGTTGCAATCTAAGTCGACCAGCGAGCGCGGTGGCGCGATTCACGGTCGCGCTAGACCAGTTTTCCTGTTACCGTGAGCCGCCACCATTCCTTATGTGCATCCGTTCTTTGAGGAACGGATGCGTCAAATTCGTCTTCCTGGCATAGACCTACAGGAACACTGGTCTAGCTGGATTTCTTCACCGCGTGCCCGCCGAACTCATTGCGCATGATCGACAGCATGCGATCAGAAAAATTATTGTCTTCGCGAGAACGAAGCCTGCGAATCAACGACTCCGTAATGACCGGCGCGGAAACGTTCAAGTCGATCGCCTCGAACACAGTCCAGCGGCCCTCGCCAGAGTCCGCGACGTAGGCTTCCAGTCCATCCAGTTGCGGATTTTTTTCCAGAGCGTCCGCCGTCAAATCCAGCAGCCAGGAGCGGACGACGCTGCCGTATTGCCAAATCTTCGCTATCTGCGTCAGGTCCAGATTCATCGGCTCCTTATGCTTCATGATGGAAAAGCCTTCGGCATACGCCTGCATCAAACCGTATTCAATGCCGTTATGTACCATTTTTACGAAGTGCCCGGCGCCCGATGGGCCAACGTGACCCCAGCCCTTATCGGCTGCGGGAGCAAGCGTCTCAAAAATGGGTCGCAGGCGCTCGACCGGCTCTTTGTCGCCGCCGATCATCATGCTGTAACCCTCTTTCAGTCCCCAGACTCCGCCTGAAGTGCCGACATCGACAAAGTTGAACCCTTTTGCTGTGAGTTGTGCATGGCGGCGCTGCGAATCCTTGTAATTTGAATTTCCGCCGTCGATGAATATATCGCCCTTCTGCATCGAGCCTTCGAGCTTTGCGATTGTCTGGTCCACGGGATCGCCGGAGGGTACCATGATCCACACCGCGCGCGGAGATTTCAGGTTCTTCACCAGATCGTCCAAGGACGATACGCCGAGCGAGCCGGAAGCGGTGAGGTTCTTGACCGCGTCGGTATTGAAATCGAACCCAACAACTTTATGCCCCGCCAGACGCAGCCGCTCCGCCATGTTGAAGCCCATTTTCCCCAGACCGATCAGACCGATTTCCATTTCTTCTCCTCTTCCAAAAGATTCATTTCGTCAAGCGGGGACGCCATGCGCAACACCCATGCGTCGAAGTTCCACAATCACCTGTTCCGGCGATGTCATGCGAATGCCGCGGATTCCCAGCTTGCGCGCACCGTCGAGGTTCTCTTCGCGATCGTCGATAAAGACGCACTCTTCCGGCTGGCATTGAGAGAGATCGAGGGCGCATTGAAAAAATGCGGCCTCCGGCTTGCGCAACCCGATATATGCCGAGACAAGGTATGCATCGAACAGCCCGGTCAGACCAAATGCGGGAATTCGATATGCCATCAACTCGCGCGATTCGTTGCTGAGCATGTAGGCAACGCGTTCACGCTCGCCTTGTGCCCGCAACGTTCGCAAGTACGAGATCATCGCCGGATAAAGAAACTGGCTGACATCTCGCATTCTCGAAAAAAAGTCGTCTTCGGAAAACGCGCGCGGGACGTAAAAAACCGTCTCCCGCAAATATTCATGTACATCGATCTTGCCGCGTTCCCACAAATCGTTGGCTTCGGGATGACGCTGCTCAAACTCGTCGAAGTCCAATCCGAAGTGTTCAATCACCCGCTTGCGAGCGTGCTCGTCCCAGCCGTTAGTAAGGAAAACTCCTCCGCAGTCCCAGAACGTGGCGCGAATCTTCGGCATTGGCGCCGTCACCTCTGCGCCTTGGCAGGCTCGAACGCGCGCTCTCCCCAGTTGTCAGTCATAAAACGAGACTCAATGGCATTTACCTTATTCAACCGCCGAATAAACCGCGCCTCGTTGGATTGAAAGTGCGCATTCAAATACGCGGCGACCACCTCAAAGGCGAGCGCGAAACCAATAATGCGCGAACCAAGAACAAGCACATTCATATTGTCGTGCTCGACCCCCTGGTGCGCGGAATAGGTGTCGTGGCACATTCCCGCGCGAATTCCAGGCATCTTGTTCGCCGCGACACAGACGCCGACGCCGGAGCCGCAGATAAGAACTCCGCGCTCGGCATTCTTCGCGTGCAGCGCGCGGCCCACATACTCCGCATAGTCTGGATAGTCGGATGGCTCAGTGTTGAACGCGCCCAGATCGAGCACTTCATGGCCGAGGCCCGCGATATATTTACGGACTTCTTCTTTCAGTTCAAAGCCGGCGTGGTCGGATGCAATCGCGATTTTCATTGCGCTCACTTCCCTGCCACGGCGACCGGCTTCGCTGCGCGCTCGACGATCCGCGTTGCCTTGCGAACGACATTATCGACGTTGAATCCGAGCTTTTCCATCGCGATTTCTCCGGGCGCAGAGGAGCCGAACCGGTCCAATCCCAACACATCTCCGCTATCGCCCGCGATCTTCCACCAGCAGATCGGGCTGGCCGCTTCGACCACCAATCTGGGAATGCCAGAAAGCAGAATCTTCTTTTGGTATTCCTCGGTCTGGGTGTCGAACAGTCTCCAACTCGGCATGGAAACGACGCGCGCGTGCAGGCCCTTGGACTCCAATACGCCGGCCGCTTTCAGAATCAGGCTCACTTCACTACCGGTTGCGATCAACACCACGTCGGTAGAG
>JBOGLY010000414.1:0-3483 GCA_050746425.1 Acidobacteriaceae bacterium | reverse complement strand
CCACTATGGTTGCGGAGCCCTATGTGAACCACATCCCCACAATGACGGGCGGGGTGGGATACGAGCAGCTCCGGCGCTTCTATGCGCATCATTTCATTCCGGTTAATCCGCCGGATTTTCGTTTGACGCCGATCAGCCGCACGGTGGGGGCGGACACAATTGTGGATGAATTCATTGTCCAGTTTACCCATACCACGGAGATGGACTGGATGTTGCCGGGCATTCCGCCGACTGGACATTTCGTGGAAGTCCCGGCGGTGGCCGTTGTTCAGTTCGAAGGCGATAAGGTGGCACACGAGCATATCTACTGGGACCAGGCTTCGGTGCTGGTTCAGATTGGCCTGCTGAATCCTGACGGATTGCCGGTGGCTGGGACAGAGACAGCCCGGAAGGTGGAAAATAGATCGCTGCCCAGCAATCGTCTAATGGAGCGCTGGCGCGAGAGCGAAAACACCCCGGCGTGATCTCCCGGTTAACCCAAACATGCTGCGAAATTCCTTAGCTGGGACTTACGGGTGCCCCGTGCTCGCCGCGTATCTTGCGGCTAGGGTGGAATCGAGAATGACAGCAACCGACTCCACGATTCCCGGAGTATTCTGAAGGCAAACCTTCCCCATGGCTGACACATATAACAAGGACGATAAGGTTCCATTGTTCAAGCTGACGGTGATGCAGTACATCATCGCGCTGATCCTGGTTATCCTCGTCTCCGGCCTATGGAGACTGCAGGTTCTTGGCGCGCAGAACTATCGTGCACTTGCCGAGGCCAACCGCATTCGCAAGGTCCCCATCCTTGCGCCACGCGGAAAAATTTACGATCGCGACGGGCGTTTGCTGGTCGACAACTATCCTTCCGTCACCTGCTTTCTGGTCCCGGAGCAGGCCCACAACCTCAAAGACGATATTCCGCTGATCGCCGAAGGGCTGCACATGCAGCCGGAACAATTGCGGGCGATTCTTGTGCGCTATCGGCATCAGCCGAAATACCAGCCCATCCCGCTGCAGCAGGACATCGCGCCAGACGAGCAGGCATTCATCGCGGCCCATGCCAATGAGCTTCCTGAACTGGAAACGATTGAAGAAGAGCGGCGGCTTTATCCCAGCAACGGATTCGCCGCGCACCTGATCGGATACGTCGGCGAAGTGTCGGAAGACATGCTGGAGAACGATCCGCGCTATGCGTTTTATCAGCCCGGAGATGTTGTGGGTCGGGCTGGTGTGGAAGAATCCTACGATCCCATCCTGCGCGGCAAGGACGGTTCCCGCGATGTGATTGTCGACAGTCACGGCCGCGAATTGGGGGCGCTTGGGGTAGAGCCGGCGGTCCCCGGCACATCATTGCGGCTCACCATCGACCTTGACGTGCAAAAGGCCGCTGAAGAAGCCCTGGGCAATCGCGAAGGAGCGATTGTCGCGATCGACCCGCGCACTGGCGAAGTGTTAGCCATGGTCAGCCATCCAACCTTTGATCCAAATGAGTTTGCCGTTCGCATTCATCGCGACGAGTGGAACAAGCTGATTACCGATCCCGAACATCCGCTGATGAACAAAGCTATCCAGGCCCAACTTGCTCCCGGTTCCACTTTCAAGATCCTCGAAGCGATTGCCGGATTGCAGGAGGGAATTGCGCAGACATTAAAGGTGGACTGCCATGGCGGCGCGGTTTTTTACGGACGTTATTTCAAATGCTGGATTTCAGCTCGGCACCAATCGCACGGAATTACAGATATCACCAAGGGGATTTATCAGTCCTGCGACGTCTACTTCTATACGCTGGCGGAAAAACTGGGCATCGATAAGATCGCCCTTTGGGGCCACAAGTTCGGTCTGGGTGAAAAAACCGGCATCGACCTTCCGAATGAAGCCGCCGGCACCATGCCCTCGCCCGAGTGGAAGATGCGAAATTACCATCAAAGATGGTTTCCAGGCGAAACTATTTCCGTCGGAATTGGGCAGGGAGCGATTGCCGTCACGCCGATTCAGTTGATCCGCGCCATTGGCGGCATCGGTGAGGGTGGCATATTCAAGCGTCCGCATGTGGTTTTTCCCGATGAAATTCCCCCCGACCTGAAGGAGTATTACAAGGAACAGTTCCCCGGCTCCGGCGACCAGGTGATCCACATCGACCCCGCCAACTGGGAAATTGTGACCGACGCCATGGCCCAGGTGACTACCTTTGCCGGCACCGCCGGTTTCGCGCATTTGGATGGCATCGACTTCGCCGGAAAAACCGGCAGCGCGCAAATTGTCAGCAATGCCTATAAGGCGTCCGTGTGCGGCGGCGCGAAATTGAACGATACCGCTTGGTTCGTCGGCATGTCGCCCAGAAGAAATCCGGAAATCGCAGTCGTAGTGCTGTGGCAAAACGGCTCGGAAGGATATTTGAGCGCCCGTCTGGCTGCCCGCGTGATCGAAGCCTACGTCAACAAGAAACGGCGCCAGGATAACAATCTTGTGGAAGTCGCCAGCAAAACCAAACCCGAGACGGCCAGGCCCGCATCGGCAGTTCCGGTCGCTGAGAAAGATAAATCCGCTCGCGGCGCGAATGCAAAACCAAGAACCGTCGGCCAACTGCGGCAACCACGCCCGGCTACCGAGTCCCCGATAGAAATGGCTGGGCTGTGGACCGATAGTGGCAACGCGGACCCTACGGCACATAAGCTTCCTGAACGAATCGCCGCTGCTTTCCCAGTGCCTGCCGGAACTACTCTCGACGCCGGGACGTTTTTGATCCCGCGAAAGTCGTTGCACTCAGCCAATAGTCATTCTGAATGGATCGCAGCGCAGTGACGAATGTGGCGAAACCTCGGGTGCCCCACATCTCGATTCCGAGATGTGGGATCGAATTTCCATCTGCTACAGAGGGACCGCTCTGAATGCGCCGGTTCCTCTCATATCGCGATTTCGACTGGACGCTGATGGCCTTTGTTCTGGCCCTGTCGATAATCAGCGTGCTCGAAATTTATAGCGCCACCCTCCACACCAAGTTCGTCAATTTCGACCAGAAGCAGATGCTTTGGCTGGCCGGCGGCTTCGCCTCCATGTTTATTCTTTCGCTGATCGACTATCACATCCTGCTCGACATCGCGGTATGGGCGTATGGCATTTGCCTCGTCGCGTTGCTTGCCGTGTTGGCGGTCGGAACGAAAGTCCTTGGCGGCAGGCGATGGATCAGCCTGCCCGGCGGCATCCACTTCCAGCCTTCCGAATGGGTCAAGCTGGTGCTCATCGTGGTCCTGGCGCGCTTCTTCACCAACCTGGGCGGTCGCGACCTCACTTGGAAAGATATTTTCAAGGCCATCCTCATGGTCGTCATACCTATGCTGCTGGTGATGAAACAGCCGGACCTGGGTACCGCCCTGACGTATGCGCCGGTGCTTTTATGCGGGCTTTTTCTCGGCGGAATTCGCTTCAAACACGCCGCGATTCTTTTTCTCGCCGCTTCGCTCGCCCTTGTCCCCGCCTGGCACAAGGTGCTGAAGC
>JBOGLY010000413.1:0-3514 GCA_050746425.1 Acidobacteriaceae bacterium | reverse complement strand
ATTTTAGGGCGTTCGTTCGGCGATTTCAGGTGAATGAACACGAATCCAGAGTTGCCTGCGCCTCCGGTAAGACCCACAGTCGAGAAGAATCCCTTTTTGTTCGGATCGGCGTTCACAATTTTGTTGACGGCCTTCTGATGGGCCACCATGGAGTCAAAGGAAATTCCCTGCGCTGCCAGCGTGGCTCCCTGCAAAGTGGATTGGTCGACTTCCGGCAAAAAGCCCTTGGGAATCACGATGAACTGCCAAACCGTGGCCACAAGAATCCCGCCCGCGAAGATCATGACCGTCACGCGGTGGCGCAAGGCCCATTGCAGCGATACCCCATACTTGCGTAGCAGCCACTGAAAACCATTCTCGAGCTTCATGTACATGCGGCCGTGCTTCATTTCATGTTGCGGGCGAAGGAAACGGCTGCAAAGCATGGGCGTGAGCGTGAGCGAAACGAGACCGGAAACCAACACCGCAACCATGATCACCACGGCAAACTCGTGCAGCAGGCGACCAATGATTCCGCCCATGAACAATACCGGGATAAAGACGGCGGTCAACGCAAGGGTCATCGAGACGATGGTGAAGCCGATTTCACGCGAGCCTTTCAGCGCCGCGTTCATTGGCGACTCGCCCATTTCAAGGTGCCGCACGATGTTTTCGAGCATGACGATGGCGTCGTCCACCACGAAGCCCACCGATAGCGTCATGGCCATCATCGATAAGTTGTCGATGGTGTAGTTGAGCAGATACATTACGGCGAAGGTACCGATCAGCGAGACCGGTAGCGCGATGCTGGGAATCACCGTCGCCGAGAGGTTGCGAAGGAAGAGGAAAATCACCATCACAACCATGCAGATGGCCACGAACAGCGTGAACTTCACGTCCTTTACCGATTCACGAATGCCCTCCGACCGGTCGAACACTGTGACCAAGTGAATGGAAGGAGGCAGAATGGCGCGAAATTGCGGCAGGATCTTCATCACGCCGTCGACCACTTCAACGGTATTTGTGCCCGGTTGCCGCTGAACTGCGAGAATCACGGCGTGCTCGCTGTTGTACCAGCCGACTACCTTGTCGTTCTGTACGCTATCGACGACGTTGCCTATCTCATCCAGGCGGATCGGCGCCCCGTTGCGATAGGCAACGATCAACGGCCGGTAAAGAGCGGCGCGCATTAACTGGCCCGATGCCTGCACCGTATACGCCTTGTGCGCGCCGTAAAGAGTTCCGGTGGGAAGATTGACGTTCGCGTTCTGAACGGCCGTGGCCACATCATCGATGCCTACGTGCCACGCGGCCATCGCGCGTGGATCGAGCTGGATGCGCACGGCGTATTTCTGCGAGCCAAATACGTTGACTTGCGATACACCGGAAACCATCGAGATGCGCTCGCCCAGCATTGTCTCCGCGTACTGGTCGACCACTTGCGGGGACACCGTAGCCGAGCTCAGAGCCAGATACAGGATGGCTTGATCCGCGGGATTGGTTTTTTGGAACGTAGGCGGGCTGGGCATGTTGGGCGGTAGCTGCCCTTGTACCCGCGAGATGGCCGCCTGTACGTCCTGCGCCGCGGCATCAATGTTGCGGCTCAAGTCAAACTGCAGCGTGATGCTGGTGCTACCCGTATAGCTCGTCGATGTCATCGAGCTGATGCCCGCGATTGTGGAGAACTCTTTTTCGAGCGGGGTCGCCACAGCCGCGGCCATCGTATCCGGATTCGCTCCGGGCAAGCTGGCCGATACGTTAATCGTCGGATAATCGACGGGAGGCAAATCGCTCACAGCCAATGAGCGGTAGCTGATAATCCCAAAGATCACGATCGTCGCCATGACCAAGGTGGTCATGATCGGACGTCGAATAAATGGTTCGGTGATATTCATGGCGCCGGCTAGCTCTCCGCGACGGGAGCGACTAAGCGGACTTTCATGCCTGGGATGAGTCGAAGCTGGCCGTCGGTAACGACCGTCTCGCCCGGCTGAATGCCGCTCAGAACGACCGTATCCGACCCAGCGGTTCGCCCGACCTTGACGTTGTGCTTTTCGACGGTCATGTCTGATTTTACGACGTAAATGTAATCGCCATCCTGTCCGGTCTGAACCGCTTGGGTCGGCACCACGGTGGCGTTTTCATCTTCCGCCAGGCGCAACAGCACGTTCGAGTACTGTCCGGGCCACAGCTGGTAGTCGCCGTTTCGGAAGGTCGCTTTCAGCGCGATGGTTCCCGTGGTGTTGTCGACGCTGTTGTCCACGAAACTCAGGTAGCCGATTTCGGGCTTGGTTTCTCCGTACGGCGTGGCTTCCACGCGCAGCCGCCCGCGTGCCATGAATTTCTGCACATCGCCGAGGTATTGCTGCGGGACGGAAAAGCTCATATAGATGGGGTTCACCTGGTTGATCACGATCATTGCCGGTGTGCTATCCGCCTTCACGATATTCCCGGGGTACACCTGCAACGCACCGGTGCGTCCGGAGACGGGTGCGTAGATTTTGCAGTAGCTCACTTGCAACTGCGCCGATTCGACGGCCGCTTGGTCCGCGCGCACAGCAGCCTGCTGGGCCTGCAGGCTGGACTGCATCTGATCGTATTGTTCCTTGGTACCAACTCCTGCTTTGTACAGCGCCTCGTAGCGCTGCGCCTGCACCCCGTCTAACTCCGCCTGGGCCTGATCCTTCGCCACATTGGCTTGTGCCTGCGCCAGGGACGCTTCGAAGGGGCGCGCGTCCAAAGTAAAAAGCAAATCGCCTTTTTTAACGAACTGGCCTTCCTTGATGTGCACCTGCTCCAGCACCGCGTCCACCTGCGATTCCACTGATACGGTCGTATACGCCGAAGCCGAACCGATCGCTGTCAAATTCACGGGAATGTTCTTTCGGGCGGCTTTCGCCACCGTCACGGGAACTTCAAACATTGGCGCCGTGTGAACGACTTTGGTGGTGCAGCCGCAAATCGCCACAGCTGCGGCAAAAAAACTGAATAACAACACAGTTAGGCTAGTATTCCGGCTCATCGATAATCGTGTCCCTATGCCTCTTCCTGGTGGTGTCCGTTTCGAGGTCCCTGATGGCGGGATGCGAGCGCTCTACCTCGCTAGCCCGGCGCGGTCACCCCTATCATACCGCGCGATCGAGAGACGTGCTTCATTTGGATTCCGGTATTTACCCTACGGATGCAACTCCCTCGCTCGCCAATTCCGAAAATGTGCGCACTTTATACCGACAATCTTTTAGACGTGTTCCCTTTGGGGAGGTTACGCGAACGGATACGCGGTTTACCCGGCCGCAACTCGATCCAGAAACCACAGCACCGTGCCCGTTGGACGAAGTCTGGCGGCCGGATACTGGCTGGAGCTGGGGTCTTTTTCTGCATGGAGTGCTTCGACGGTCTCGCGCTTATCCCCGCCGGATACCAGAAACCAGGTATTTCGTCCCTCGTTGAGGACGGCCGGGGTTAGCGTCAGCCGTTGGTGTGGCATGGCGGGCGCCTCCACTGCCGCCACCCAGCGCGTCTCTTCGTTCAACAC
>JBOGLY010000412.1:0-3535 GCA_050746425.1 Acidobacteriaceae bacterium | reverse complement strand
GGTTGGGACTTTCACAGCAAAACTCGCGTCGAGGTTCAGGTTCTTTTCGTCGAACCTGTCAACGATTTCGCGTCGCACAAAGCCGTCCAGATCTCCCAGGTTGCAGACCATCCCCGTCACCGGATCGACATCTCCGCTCATTGTCAGTTCCACCACATAGTTATGCCCATGCCCATGCGGGTGATTGCATTTTCCGTATACCTCGCGGTTTTGCTCCTCGGAATAGCTCTCCGAGTGCAACCGATGCGATGCGCTGACGCGATAGCGTCGAGATAGATAGGCTTTCATCGCTCTCCACAATAATCGGCGAACAGGTCCGGCATCTCATACACGCGCACCCGCTGCAGGCGCGCGCCAACGATTTTCGACTCCAGCCGGTCCCAGATGGCAATCGCGATGTTCTCCGTAGTCGGAATTTTCGAGCGAAACTCCGGCACCTCCAGGTTCAAATGCCGATGATCGTAGACCTCGATTACTTCTCGGTCGATGACTGCCTTCAGCGCCTTCAAATCCACGACAAACCCGGATACCGGATCGATCTCGCCAGCGACGGTCACCTCCAAGGTATAGTTATGCCCGTGGCCGTTGCGATTGGCGCACTTGCCAAAGACCCTTTCGTTCTGCTGTTGCGACCACGCCTCGTTGTAGTAGTAGTGGGCCGAGGAAAACTCCGCTTTGCGCGTCAAAAGCACCATATCACCAGCATATTGGATTCACGAGATCGCTGCCTTGACGCACTCTTTTCCCCCTGCCGGTCTATCCCGGGTTCAAGAGAAAATCACTGCATATATTCGCGCCCTTTCCATTTCATCTTGCGATGCAGACGCTTTCCCATCCAGCTATCCAGCATCAGCCAGCTATAAAACGGCAGCGCCAGCGGCGACAACAAGACATCCCCAACTGGAAAATGCGCCTTGGCGGAGTTCGCATAATGCACCCGCACGCGCCACGCCCACCACAAGACCACAGCCCAGATCACAGGCGTGCGCGCGACGGTAAGGTATAGCCAGATGGCCAGCAGCGGAAGCCCGAGCAGCAACGCCGCCTGAAAAAACCTCCAGAGTCCTCGACTCAGCGTATCGGGAAGCAGCAGCGGAAGAGTTCTCCTCCACCCGGCGCAAAAATCGCTGAACGATTTGTTGACTCGAGTGCTGGCGGCATCCGGCGCAAAGCGAACCCGCAGGACTTCTCCCGATCGCTTGGTGAGCCGGGCAAGTTCCATGTCCTCGATCAGCGAAGCACGCACTGCATGATGGCCGCCAATCCGCCGATATACATTTCGCTTGATCATCAAAAACTGACCGCTCGCCGCCGCCAAGCGAGAATCCGGCGAGTCCACAAGACGTGGCGGGTATGCCTGCGCCAGATCGGCAAAGATCAGCACGGCCAGCGTTCGTTGCAAAAGTTCGCGCACCTGTTGGCGCGGAGAATAGGAAAGCAGCGCCACGCGATAGCGTTCCGCCTCATGAATCGCGCGGCGCAGATCGCCGGCCTCGTGCACGGTGGACGCACTGGTAAACAGCAGCCATTTTCCACGCGCCTGCTGAGCGGCGAACCACAGCGCATTTGTCTTCCCTGTCCAACCCTCTGCTGGAAGAGGCGCCTCGAGCACGGTCACGCCGTCGAATTCACTCGCGGTCTGTCGCGTGGCATCCGACGATGCATCGTCGACCACGATCAGCTCCCAGTCGCGCCCCAGCGAAAAATCTTCCTCGCTCTGCCGCACCAGGGAGGCGAGGCAGTCGCGGATCGACACCGATTCGTCCCTCGCCGGAATAATGACGGAAAGCTGAAGCGCGGAGGAGTCTTGTTCTATCGAGAGTACAGCCGCCGATTTCGTCTCCATGCAACAAATTCGTATCATAGATAAGACATGGAGAGATGGCGGAAGTTCAGTGAGGCGGGATTGAGGCGTTCAGTTGCGATGGCGAGCATCGCGTTGATTTGCCTTCTGGCCGCCGGGTGCAATCGCGGACGACTTCCACGCGAATTGGGCAAAACCGCCCCGGCCTTCACCATCCACAACGGCGCTCAGACCGTTAGCCTGCGCCAATATCGCGGCCAGGTGGTGCTGCTTACCTTCTGGGCGAGCTGGTGCGCGCCGTGCATGGAGGAGTTTCCTTCGCTCATCGCCCTGCACCATCAACTGCCCAACCTGGCAATCCTGGGCATCAGCATCGATGAAGATCCGCAGGCGTATCGCAATTTTCTGCTGGAAAATCACGTCGACTTTCCTACGGTACGCGAGCCGACCGAGGCCGTCATGCATCGCTACGGCACGCTGCAGATTCCAGAAGCATACGTAATCGACCGCTCCGGCCATATCGTTCGAAAATATGTCAGCGCGCAGGATTGGAACGATCCGGAAATTCTCCAGACGCTGTCCGCGACGCTTAACGCAAAATCGTAGTTCGCTTGCAGCGGGCACAAGGCCGGAATGTCTGGCGAACCATTTATGATGGAACCATGACGACGAACATGGACGTGAAGTTTCGTTATACGCAGCATCCGTCGGAAGACACCATGCGCGCGGTTGCGGAGCTTTACGATGTTTACGGTATTCGCCGGGTGCGCCTGGACCAGCCGGAGCGAACGGTGCTGGTGGAATACGATGCCACGCGGTTCAGCGCCGCCGTTGCGTTTCAATTGCTGCGTCGGGCCGGGCTTTCCGTTACTGAGCAAATCTCGCAGTTAGCTCCACCGCCGCCGCCCGCGCCGGATGAGAAAAAGGACCCGGCGGCTTAAGTTATTTGCGCCAAAACACGCCGACTGATAAGTTAGAAATTGCTGCTTTTCATTCAGGCACGCATCTGATTTCTGTGCGCCCCTAGCTCAGTTGGATAGAGCGTCTGGCTACGAACCAGAAGGCCGGGAGTTCGAATCTCTCGGGGCGCACCATCATTATTTTTCCGAATACGAATCCATCCTTTTCTCTATCCTCAATCTCCGAGTACGCATTCCAACCGTTACTAACAGTGCGTGTTTTTCGCTGGACACCTCCCCATAGTGGCCCTATGATCGCCGCATCTGTGTATGGCGTAACAGACACTTCAGAGGAGTTCCAGTGTTCAATGTGACGCAACGCAAGTTTCGGCAGGATGACAGCGGGTGTGCCCACTCCAATGTAGATTGCCCAGTCGGACAGAGCGGGGATTACGAGGAGTTCCAGTATTCAAAGTGCGGCCATCTAATCGCACGCGAACTGGATGGATGCGGCAAACAAACTGGCAAGTCTTTCATTGTGGTGGCCGTGTAGGATGCCAAGGCTATCCTATTTATCCGTGTTAGCCGCGATTAGCGTCATGACATCATGCCACGGTGCATCCCCTACAGCGGACACGCGGAAGGTGTCGTCCGTACCCTGTGCACCCTCCCACGCTCTCCCAACTGTGACAGAGGTTTTTCACCTCCGAAACGAATGCGCCCGACTGGGACAGAAACTGCTCGCTGGGAAGAAAGACTACGCCGAAGCCGGGGGAACTTATTCTAACTGGACGTATTCCTTTAGTGGGGAGACACATTACAACCCTGAAAC
>JBOGLY010000411.1:0-3595 GCA_050746425.1 Acidobacteriaceae bacterium | reverse complement strand
GCCTGAAACGGCGCGGAATCCTTGCCGGCAGCACCGGGCCGGATTCCATTCGTCTGGTGACGCACCATGATGTGGACCGCGCGCAATGCGAGCGCGCTGCCGCGGAGATTGCCGCTGAGTTGTCCCAGGCCTAGAAGCTGTCTGGCTCTGTTGACATCCTGGGCCAAACTGGAGATCTGTCGTCCTGAGCGCAACGACGTGGAGCGAAGGATCTTGCCTTTTGCCGACAAACCACGAGGTCCTTCACTTCGTTCAGGATGACAATGTATTTTGTAGCGCAGGATGTCGACAGAGCCAAGATGTCTCATAAACTGGAACTCCGATGGCGACGACTGGTATGAGACTCGCCTTTGAAGCGGGTCCTACACGCCACGCCAACGCGAAATTGCATATTATGAGACAGCTTCCAGGCATCTACAAGCGCATTCACGCAATCGTCACGTGGCATTCACATTCCTTTAGCAGAAATTTCGCTCGACTGCGATACTCTTGCCTCGACAGAGGATTAGATTCACCATGAAAGCTGCTGCACCGATGAGCCCAGCGTTTGAGAGGGAGCCGGATTGAGTCAGACGATTTTTGTTCTGGAAGACGATCAGGACATCGCACAGTTGGTGCGGCACAATCTGGAAACTGCCGGATTTGCTGTGCGAACATTTGTGAATCCATCGGCAGTGCTGGCCGACGCGGAGCGGAACGCGCCCGATCTGTTTGTGCTGGACATTATGGTTCCCGGCGGCGATGGGCTTGACCTTTGCCGGCGCATTCGGAAAAGCCCGGCGTTGGCGGTGACGCCTGTGATTTTTTTGACCGCGCGCGCCAGTGAAAGCGATCGCGTGCTCGGGCTGGAATTGGGCGCGGACGATTACATTGCCAAGCCGTTTTCGCCCCGGGAATTAGTCGCGCGGACCAAGGCGGTATTGCGGCGGTTTGAGCGTCCCACCGCTCCCACATCGCTGCGCTTCGGCCAGGTTGAAATCGACGCAAGCGCAATGCAATTGAAAGTTGCCGGGGAGTTGATGGCCACCACGGCGACGGAATTTCGCCTGCTGGAGTATCTTGCGCGTCACCCTGGGCGCGTGTTCACCCGCGACCGCCTGCTGGATGCGGTTTGGGGCGATGCTCGCTTTGTCACGCCACGCTCCGTGGATGTCTATGTACGTCGCATTCGCGAAAAAATCGAGTCGGACGCCGAGAATCCGCAGTATCTTAAAACCGTGCGCGGTGCCGGCTACCGTTTCGAACTGCCGAAAGACAGCTAGTAGATGTTAGGGCATTTTTATAGTTGTTATAGAGTAAAGGCGTCATTCTGACCCTGAGCTTGCCGAAGGGGAAGAACCTTAGCATTTGGCTTTCTTCAGCAATACAGAGATCCTTCGCTTCGCTCAGGATGACGAACCTTCAAAGCCTGCACTCTACACCAACTGGAAAATTGCCATAGCTTTTAGGTGGGAAGCGAAGAGCTAAAGGCGAAGGGCTCAGAGGCAACCAGCTACATGAGGCAACGAATTTTCTTCAAGCTGCTTGCGGCGATGGTGCTCGTGGTGCTCGCCGCCGCCGCCATGCTCGACATCTCGCAGCAGAATATCCTCGAATCCTCGCTGCGGAATCAACTCGCACGCACCCTTGGCGAAAGCGCGCAGGCGCTGGCGCAACGCGTCGCGATCGGCCCTCCCACCAGTTTGGCGCAACTGGCGCAGGAAGAATCGCGCGCCGTCGATGGACGCATCACGATTGTGAACAAAGATGGGACCGTGGTTGCCGACTTTGCGGCGGGCGGGCGCGACCTGGGCACAGGCTCGACCCGGCCCGCTTCGCTCGATGGCCCGGAGATTCGCGCTATCACCGTGCGACATCGCGCGTCCGGAAGGTCGGTCGTCGCCGGAATGCTTTACGTGACCGCTCCGGCGGGGGCCTACATCGTGCGCATTGGTTATCCCTTGCGCGATATTCAGGACACGCTGCATACAGTGCGGCGAAGCTTATGGTGGGCTACGCTGCTTGGATTGCTGTTGGCGATTGTGTTAGCGGCGCTGCTGGCCCAGGCCGCCTCTCGCCGCCTGACGCGGATTGTTGAGTTTGCCGACCGGTTGGCGAACGGTGACTTCGGCGCTCGTATCGCGGAAACCGGCGGCGATGAAATTGCCGCGGTCGCGAACGCTCTCGACGCCACTGCCGTCCACGTCGAAGCCCTCTTTCGCAAGCTGCAGGACAGTCGCCAGGAAATGGAAATTGTGCTCGACAGCATGGAAGAGGCCGTCATTGCGGTCGATGCGCATAGCAGAATCCACTGGACCAATCGCGTCATGGAGCGTCTGCTTGGAGGACCTGTGCGGCCAGGAAACGCTCTGGTGCAAACCGTTCGCGATCCTGATCTGCTCGCCTGCGTCGACCAGGCGCTGACGGGACGAATCACGGCGCACGTGCGCGCCCGCGCCGTACTGCCGGGGCGAATTTTCGACGTCAGCGCGGCGCCCATGCTGGGCGGCAGCGCCGTCGTGGTGCTGCACGACGTCACGGAGATCGATCGCGTGGAAAAAACCCGGCGCGATTTTATCGCCAACGTTTCCCATGAACTGCGAACGCCGCTCACCTCGATTTCCGGCTACGTCGAAACCATGCTGGAAGAGGAAGACAGTCTCGCTCCGCAGGCGCGTGATTTTTTGTCCATCATCTGCCGCAATGCCGCGCGCATGACACGCCTGACCGACGATTTGCTGGCGTTGGCCCGCATCGAGTCCGGCGAGTACAAGCTGAACCTCCGGCCTGTCGAGGCCGATGTGCTTATCAACGAGGCCGCTGCCATTTTGACCGGTTCGTTAATGGACCGCAATGTGTCGCTGGAAAAAGGAGAAGTCGCGCACCAGCGCGTGATGGCGGACACCGACGCGATTCTGCAGGTATTGTCGAACCTGCTCGAAAATGCCGTGAAGTACGGAGGCGAGGAACGCGTCGTCATCGGATCGCGGCCCGCCGCCGGCGCGGTCGAATTCTATGTTCAGGACTTCGGCTCCGGCATCGCGTCGGAACATCTGGGCAGAATCTTTGAGCGTTTTTATCGCGTCGACAAAGCACGTTCGCGAGAATCGGGCGGCACCGGCCTGGGTCTTTCGATTGCGAAACACATCATCCTCGCGCACGGCGGGACCATTCGGGCAGAAAGCGAACTCAATCGCGGCAGCACATTTTTCTTTACCCTGCCCGTCGCCGCTGTGCCTGTAGCGGCAGAAGACCACGAACAAAATCTCGCGGCAAGCTAGAATAAACGCAACACTGGGTGCCCCAGGTCTCGATTTTGAGACCTGGGATTGCCGGCTCTCGCGCCAGAACCACCGCGTCATAAGACTCTTGAAAGCTATGCAGGCGGTCGAGGGACTTGGACGGTCCCCAATCCCCGCAAATCCTCCGGCGAGTCGATGTCCAATTCTCCGTGCGGAAACTCAACGAGCTGGATCGCTACTCCCGAATTTTGCAGCATGGCTCGCGCGCCCTGGTCGCCTATTAACTCAAGCAACGCGGGAAACGTTGCGCGGGGAAAAATTGCCGGCACGCCGCCGCGTCCGGCATAGCGCGACGCTGCGATGCTTTCCTGGTC
>JBOGLY010000410.1:0-3596 GCA_050746425.1 Acidobacteriaceae bacterium | reverse complement strand
GTCTTGATGCGATCTAACAGCACGTCTTCGGACACGTCGGTAAAGTGGATTCTGAAGTCAGCACCCAGGCCGCGGGCCTTTGAACGAAACTCGTCGCGTTGACTTCTGACCCAACAGCCAAAATCTAAGATAACATCCACACCAAGAACTAGAACTTTCGCCGCGATCTCCCACATGATGGATTCCACTGCGTCGTGTCGAACATTGTGTTTCGCGAGGTCCGATTCGTCGATGCCGTCATGGAAGTCATGCCCGAATAAGCGGATGTGCCATTCATCGGGAGTAAGACGGAGCGCGGAATATCTCGTTTCGAGTTCCCGAGCCAAAGTAGTCTTACCGCTGCCGGGGAGTCCAACCATCAGGTGAAGTGTTGCCACGGCTTTTATCTCGTCCACGTTATTTCCGCTTCAGACTACGGCGAGTCGCACCACTCGAGGACGCTCCGGCCACGTCTCCAGCGTAGGAATTTGCCCGCCTTGTTGGAATCGCTGGAAGCCCTGTCCGCGGAGATCGGGCCGGTGCCGCCGGTGACGACGATCTTCATGGCTTACCCTCCATTGCCGATGACTGGCGACCCTTAAATGGGTTCGAATGCAAGTAAAGTACAACACCCGGCGGAGCAAAAATGCAGAGCCCCCATGCTTTAAATGAAACAAAATACGCTACTCCCCGCCAATCTGGGCTCCCTTCTCCGCGACCGAACGGCGCATCAACAGGACGAAGAAGACCAGCATCACGCCAACCGCAGCCGAGAACGAAAACACATCGAAGTAGGCCAGTGACAGTGCTTGCCGAGTTCTTGATTCGTCGAGCACGCCCAACGCCATCCGATGCGATAAGACCACGTCGCCGTTGTGTTGCAGGAAAAACGCCTGGCCCCGGGTCAACAGATTGTTGACCGCAGGGTTCAGCGTATCCAGGCCTTCATTCAGCCGCAGGGCGTGAAACTGTAGGCGTCGTTCCTGGATGATTTGGGCGGCCGAGGTTCCGACACTGCCGCCTTCGTTCCGTAGCAGCGCGAGCAGACCCACGGCGGCGCCGCGGATCTCCTTGGGGAGATAGATGAAGGCCGCGACGTTGAGCGGCGCGAACAGCATCGACAATCCCACGATTATCACCACTCTCGGCCACACCACTTGCCACGGGCCAATCTCCAGGTTGAGATGGCCCATCCAGTAATTTCCCAGCGCCATTGTGATTAGTCCGGCCGCCATTAGGTAGCGGGCATCGGCTCCGCGCGATAGCGCGATTCCGACGACCAGCATCGTTGCAATGGCAAAGATTCCGGCCGGCGATAGGACCAAGCCCGAGACCGTGGCATTGTAGCCGAACAGAGACTGCAGCAGGGCGGGAAGGGAAACCGTGTTAGCGTACAGCACGCCGTAGGCACAAAAGATAATTATACAGCAGGCGCGGAAGTTCCGGTCCGCCAGAGTCCTGAGCGCGATCAGCGGATTGCGCAGATGCAACTCGCGATAGATCAATCCTCCCAAGCCCAGCACGAACAGTATGAACAATGTCTGCACCCGAAAAAACGGATCGCCGAGCCAGTCCCACTGCTGCCCCTTGCTCAGCATCACCTCCCAACAGACCATCGTCACGCTCAACAAACACAACCCCAGTGTATCGAAAGACTGACCCCGGCTTTTGGCGCGCTCCACCTTCAGGTATTCGGGATCTGCCACCAGCGCCCGGCACATGAAGAAAGCCAGCATGCCGATCGGCACATTCAGATAGAAAATCCAGCGCCAGCCGTAATTGTCGGTGATATAGCCGCCGAGCGTCGGCCCGATCACTGGTGCGAGTAGCGCAGCCATGCCAAAGATGGTCATCGCCGTGCCTTGTTTCTCCTGCGGGAACGCATCGAGCAGCACCGCCTGACTACAAGGCTGTAATCCACCGCCCGCTACCCCTTGCAGCGCGCGCGACGCGATAATGAAGCCCGGGCTGCCGGCGACGCCGCACATCGCGGAGGCGAAAGTGAACATGGCGATCGAGGCCAGGAAATAATTCCGCCTGCCGAGCCGCGTCGCGAGCCATCCGGACATCGGCAGGATGATGGCGTTCGCCGCAAGGTAACTGGTAATGACCCAGTCGCTGTCGATTTCCGCGGCAGACAAGCCCCCCGCGATGTAACGCAGGGCAACATTGGCGATGGTGGTATCGAGGACCTCCATGAAAGTCGGGATCACCACCGCCAATGCGATCAGCCACGGATTGACCGTTCGCCGGGCGGGCGACACTTGCAGTGCCGCTGCACTACTCATCGCGGGGCTGATGCGGACGCTGGGGATAGTCCCGTCAGCGCCGGCTGGAGAATCTTGCCGGCATCGGGGCCGGTAGGCTTCTCGTAAACGTACACGTACGGGGTAACCGACAGGCCGATGAAAAGCGGCCTGACTTTAGGATTGTAATCGATCAGATCGATTCGCACCGGCAGGCGTTGCACGACCTTGACGTAGTTGCCCGTGGCATTTTCGGGCGGAAGCAGGGCCAGCGTCGATCCGGTGCCCATCGTGAATCCGGAGATGCGGCCCTTAAAGAGTCGATGGCGGCCGTACATGTCCACATCGAGGTCGGCGCGCTGTCCAATGCGAAGCTGCGCCAGTTGCGTCTCTTTGAAGTTGGCATCGACCCAAATATCGGTCAGTGACCGCAACGCCATCAGTTGCTGCCCCGCGAGCACCTGATCCCCGGGGTTCACATCGCGCCGCGTCACGACGCCGTCGATAGCGGCGGCCACGTCGCAGTAGCTGAGGTTCAGTTGCGCTTGACTCAGCTTCGCCCGAGCCTCAGTTAGCGCAGCGTCTGCCTGCACTACGTCCGGAGACGTTTGAAGCAACCGGGCTATAATTTTATCGAGGTTGCCGGACGGATCGCGCTTGAGGAAATTCGCGATCATCGTGTCGGGCGATTGTTCAAAGGTGGGCGCCACACCAAGCTGCGCGACAGTCTGCTGAAGGCGCGCTTGCGCTGCCTTGACCTCCGAGAAGGTTTGGTCGAGATCCGGTGGAACCTTGGCAAGGTCTTCACCCCTTGCCGGCGGGGGAAGTCCCAGAGCGGCACGAATCCGGTACACGTCTTCCCGGGCTTTTTCTTGTTGTGCCTGGGCGACCGAGTAGGATTCCTGGAACGCATCGTACTCGTTAGCCGAGATAACCTGCTGTTTGAAAAGCTGGCGTTCGCGCTCAAAATCCGCTTTGGCCTTGATCAGTCTGGCATTCGCCGCTTGCAGTGCGGCGACCGACGCATGCAGCTCGGCAACCTGGTTCTGGAGATCCTCCATCGCGTGGGCCAAGTCATAGCGTTCGCTGTGGGCCAGCCCCGCAAGGCTCTCATCTTTGGCCCGCGCGGCGATCAGACTGGATCTCGCGACCCCGACCTCGGCTTGCGCGATATCGACCTTGACCTGATACGGCTCCTTATCGAGCTCCACGAGCAAGTCGCCTTTTCGCACCCGATTGTTGTCGTCCACTAGCAGGGTGCGGAAAAATGATCGCTTTTCGCTCCGCACCGAGGTAGATAGATAGGTGACCGTTGTGGGTTGAGGAGGAAGCGGGGATGCGCGGGACGGACGAGCAGCAGAGCGGGATGTT
>JBOGLY010000409.1:0-3604 GCA_050746425.1 Acidobacteriaceae bacterium | reverse complement strand
CAATACCTGCCCCAGGTGATAATCGCCATGAATGCGAATGCGCTGGCCATCCATGTTGCCAATGTTGGAGGCGCTGAGACCATCTAAAATGCGGGTGCGATGACTCAGAAGAAGCGCGGCCACTTCTACCGTGTCGTCCGCAAGCCCAGACATAGTCTTGCGCAACAGATCGTAGGCATGGGAAGCTTGCGCGTTGATTGAAGCCTGTAGATTGTCAAAGTAATCCTTGGTCAACGGCTCCGGAGAAAATGCCGAATTAGTTCTGGAAGCTGCCAACGCCAGATGCATTTCCGCCGTTCGTCGGCCCAGCATAGCGGCGGCATCCAGTGCCACGCCGGCGTGATCGCATGCAAACGATGAGGAACGCGCGAGGCCGAGAGGGGCCGAGGTCAATGTGTCGGCCTGGATCAGTTGTTCCGCTGGAATGGTGCCCTGGGCGTAATTCTCGTAATAGCGTTCCAACTCTTCCAGCATCCATTTCCACCCGTCGCCCTGGTTCGCTACCAGGCCTTGCAACATGCAGAGCGTGGTTGGCTCATCGTCCTGATGGAGATATTCAATTGATCCACCAAAAGGCGGGATGTTCGCGAAGTGCGCTTGCTCCGTGAGGTATTTACCAATTTCGCAGTCGGGATTGAGTCCCGGCTCCGGGTGGCGGAACAATTTCAATATCAGCCGATCGTCGAAAATAATGGACGTGTTGCTTTGCTCGGCGGTACTGCGGGTGGGGGGGAGCGGGTCTTCCTGTGACCCCATCAAGCGTTTAAGGGTGCTGCCAGGCGTGCCTTGCACGGAACCCTGCTGCATGGCGAAGGCACTTGAATTTGCGACGATGCCCAGCAACTCATTGCACGCTTGAGGAGCGAATGTCGCGTCATACAAAATGCCTTCTCCGCCCGGAGACAAGATGGCTGTGAGAATGGAGGCGGGTGCAGTTTCGCGAAGAGCGCGCGCAGCGTCTCCGAAGGAAAGCGCGACGGGCAGAAAATAGCGATCGGGCTTGCCGGTTTCATATTCGACCCGGACAAGGCAGAAGATAACGGCGCTATGGCCGATCTTGCCCCAGTCGGTGAGGGAAGTGGCCCGGATCGCGGTCGCCTTGTTGCCAAACCAGCGTTGCAGCGACAAGTATGAGGGAAGAATTGATTCCTCCAACTTGCGCAGGTTTCCATTCTGGAACAGACTTGTCCAGTCGGATGGGTCGGCGATCATCAGCGCGGAATCCTCCGGCTGAACAGCGGCGGCCTCTGGAGACGGATGCAGTTCCAGCCAAAGAAATCCATAGGGCGCAAGGGTGACAGCATATGGCTGGCGAGTGATGGCGGGGAATTCGACATAGCCGAGCATCTCAACGGGAACCATGCCGTCGTACTCTCCAAGCTCAAGTTGAGCAGGCTGCGCGAACCGGGAAAGGTTGGCCGCGCACAGAACGATTTCATCCTCGGATTCGCGGATGTATGCCAACACTTTGCGGTTAGATGGATTCAGAAATTTGAGAGCGCCGCGTCCGAAGACGCGAAAGAGCTTACGCAACGCGATCAGATTGCGCATCCAGTTCAACAGGGAAGAAGAATCGCCTTGCTGGGCCTCGACATTGACAGCTTCGTAGCCCCAGATGGGATCCATGACAACAGGACTATAAAGTTTTGCCGGGACTGCTCGCGAAAAGCCGGCATTGCGGTCCGCCGTCCATTGCATGGGCGTGCGCACGCCGTTGCGGTCGCCGAGGTAAATATTGTCGCCCATTCCGATTTCGTCGCCGTAGTAAAGGATTGGAGTACCGGGGAAGGAAAAAAGAATGCTGTTGAGCAATTCAATGCGGCGACGGTTGTTGTCGAGCAGCGGAGCCAGGCGGCGTCGAATGCCAATATTGATGCGCATGCGTGGGTCGGCGCTGTAGGCGAGATACATGTAATCCCGTTCGTCGTCACTAACCATTTCCAGTGTGAGTTCATCGTGGTTGCGGAGAAAAAGTCCCCACTGGCAGTTGTCGGGAATGGGCGGCGTCTGACCCATGATTTCCGTTATCGGAAGCCGGTCTTCCTGGCGCAGCGCCATGTACATGCGCGGCATGAGAGGAAAATGAAACGCCATGTGGCACTCGTCGCCATCCGCGAAATATGGGCGGACGTCGGCGGGCCATTGGTTTGCCTCGGCGAGGATGACGCGATTTTCATAGTGCGCGTCGATTTCCGCTCGAACCTTCTTCACCAAAGCATGAGTTTCCGGGAGGTTTTCGCAATTCGTGCCGTCGCGCTCGATGAGGTAAGGAATGGCGTCAATGCGCAGCGCGTCAACGCCCATATCCAGCCAGAAGCGCATGACGCGGAGCACTTCTTCCACCACCAAAGGATTGTCGTAGTTCAAGTCCGGTTGGTGTGAGAAAAAGCGGTGCCAGTAGTAGGCCTTCGCTATGGGGTCCCAGGTCCAGTTGGATTTTTCCGTGTCGGTAAAAATAATGCGGGCTTGCTTGTATTTTTCGTCCGTGTCGCTCCATACGTAGTAATCGCGCTCGGGCGATCCGGGAGCGGCGAGGCGCGCGCGCTGGAACCATGCGTGTTGATCGGATGTGTGGTTAACGACGAGTTCGATCATGACCTGCAATCCACGGTCATGAGCGGCATGGAGAAAGGCCTGAAAGTCTTCCAATGTGCCATAGCTGGGGTGCACGGCAAGGTAGTCGGCGATGTCGTATCCATCATCGCGCAGTGGCGAGGCAAAAAACGGCAGCAGCCAGACACAGGTGATGCCGAGCTCCTGCAGATAATCCAGCTTGCTCAGCAATCCTTGAAAATCCCCGATACCGTCGTTATTGGCATCTTCAAACGCCTTGACGTGCAGCTCATAAATAATGGCGTCCTTGTACCAGAGAGGATCGAGCGCGCTGCCTGCTTGCTTCAAAGTGTTACTCCTGGCTTCGCTAACGGGTGGGGTTCAATGTGGAAAATGTGGGCCCGGCCTGCTTCCAACTGCACGTAATTTCTTGCGCCTGTCCAGGTGTAGCGCTGGTCGGTCAGCAGATCGTGCACGGTGAAACTTTGGTCCGGTTGGATTTGCAACTCGGCAAGTTCCAGGGTGACCCATCCTGCCTGCGTATCTTTATGGTCAAGATTCACCACGACGAGAATCGCATCCTGCTTTTCCGCATCGGTCTTGCTGTAACAGATCAAGAACGGCCGATCGGTCGGATGAAACCTGAGCCGGCGATTGCTGTGAAGCGCGGGATGCTTTCTTCGAATTCCATTCACGCGTGCAATCAGCGTTTTCAGGTTCTGCGGGTCTTCGACGTTCCAATGACGCAGTTGATATTTTTCTGAGTTGAGATATTCCTCGCTGCCGGGTTTTAGCGGGGTGTTCTCGCACAATTCAAAAGCGGGTCCGTAAATGCCGTAGTTCGAGGACATGGTTGCCGCCAGCACGAACCGACTGAGAAAAGCCGGGCGGCCGCCCTTTTGCAACTCTTCATGCAATATGTCCGGGGTGTTGGGCCAGAAGTTCGGTCGAAAGAACTCAGCGACATCGGTTTGCGTCAATTCTTCCAGATACTCCGTCAAGTTGTCTTTTGTGTTGCGCCAGGTGAAGTAAGTGTAGGACTGGGTAAAGC
>JBOGLY010000408.1:0-3637 GCA_050746425.1 Acidobacteriaceae bacterium | reverse complement strand
GGGTTTGGTTGACGATATGTGCAGCCTCGGTGATGGCGTTCAGTGCGATGGCGGTCTGGGAAGTGGAAGCAAAGCTCCCCTACTACATTGCAGTTGCGGCGATGGCCGCGACCGTTTTGGTGATGCATTCTCGTCTGAGATCCAAACGGTCCGCGCTAGACAACGCATTCAGCTATTCCGTCGGCCTGCTGCTGGTCCTGCTGCTCGCAGTACTGGTTTATCGAGATCAAATGGGCTACGGGATCGACACGACGCTTTCATGGCTCTATCTGGTGGCAGGCGCACGATGCTGGCAGACATTTAAGCAGAAGACGATCGGAGTCGTGACGGCGGTGTTGGGTTTTATCGCCGCAGGTTGCCTTTTCCCTGTGGGGTTTTGGATTCGGTATGCGTATGCTCCGCATTTGAGAATCGATGAAACCGTTCAGAGCCTTCCCAAGTTCATTATTGCCATCGGCATTTTGTTGACCTTTCTGGAAGAAGAGATCGGCCACACCGAGCACCTTGCCCTGCACGACGCTTTGACCGGCCTGCCCAACCGGCGACTCCTCGAAGACCGATTGGGAAATATGCTGGAACGCGCGGAACGAAACCATACGCGGGCGGCGATCCTCGTGGTCGATCTGGACGGATTCAAGCGGATCAACGATGCCCACGGGCATGCGGTTGGGGACGAATTTCTGCGGGAAGCTGCGTCGCGCCTGGGCAAAGTTGTTCGAAAAGCGGACACACTGGCGCGCTCGGGTGGCGATGAATTTACCGTTTTAGTTTCAGATGTCCTCCAGACCAATGGAGCGGAAGTGCTGGCCCAGAAGCTTCAACTGGAACTGGCGCGGCCGATTGTCGTTCGCAATTTGCAGCTGTCCGTGTCCGGCAGTATCGGCATGGCCGTGTATCCGGACGACGGAACGACCGCCGAGTCGTTGTGTGCGCGCGCGGATGCGGACATGTACCGAGCCAAGCGGCAGGCGAAGTCCACTACGGAGCTGCCGCCCAAAGAGTCTCGGTCTGTGCTGCTTCGTTCCCGGTAACCGGAAGGGTTAAGCAGACAAAATACTCTGATGGGCAACGCCACGACTACGTTTGCGGTCCAAATTACTCATAGGCCAGCGCGTCAATGGGATCTTTTCGCGCCGCTTTGTACGCTGGATAGATCGCTCCAATCAACGCGCTCACCAGCGACAGGATGGTCGCCCACAAGATCCAATGGCCCGTAATAGGGAACGCGATGGTGGGAAACCTGGAGATGACTCCAACCCGGGCCAGATAGCTGAGCCCGATCCCGAGCACGATGCCCCCGAGCGCCAGCATTCCCGTTTCTCGCAGGACAGCCGACACAATATAGGCTTTCGAAGCGCCCAGCGCCTTCAGGATTCCAATCTCTCGCGTCCGCTCCATCACCGCCAGGTACATGGATTGGAAGATGACCAGAAATCCGATAATGCAGGCAATTCCGATCACGGTATAAAGCGCCGGTTCCAGACCTGGCAGCCGGTTCGGGGTCATTTGCGAAAGCAGGTCCTGCATCGTCTGGACTTGATACCCGGCCATGCCCGGTGTGTTTTTGATCTCCTGCTCAACCGCGGCGTCGTTGGCGGGATTGTCCAGCTTCAGGTAGAAAAGCGATGCCTTCCCTTCTGAACCCGTCAACTGATCCAGCGTCGTAAGCGGAATAAACTTGCGCCCGCCCTTGCCGTGTTCCACAATGCCGCAAATGCGGAAGTTGTGGTTCATGATGGAGATTTCCTCGCCCACATGGTGACCTCGGTCACTTCGGGCAAACACATCATCCACAATGGCGTCAAAGGGATGCTGGAAGGGAGTACCGGCCACAAAAGTAAAAGGCTTCAAAGCGTTAAAGGTTTTGAAATCGATGCCGTAGATGTCCTCAAGCGACTTTCCTGTGACAAATTGCACGGCGACTGGCGCGGCGACAGCAACGTGGGGCAAACGGTCCAGCACGTCAGCAACTTTGGCCGAAACCGGCGCGCCGCTGACGCCCACAAGAAAGCTGGAGTTGGCGGGTCGCACGATCAGGTCGGCGCCGATTCCACTGGTGCGCTGCCTGGCGTTGTTCAGCATGCCAAGCATGATGGCGGTAACGGAGATGATCATCACCACCTCAATGGCGACCGCGGTAAGGCTGAGCAGCGAGCGAAGCGGGCGATAGACCAGGTTTCCGAAAATGAGTTTATTCATGGAAGAGCAGACTTTTCTTATATTTACCGGGGAAGTGGAAAGGTGTCGCGGAATTCAAATGGAGGCGCCGTAAACCCTCGTTCCGAAGCCAGTATATCGGTTGCAGGCCGTAGATGGCTTTCACCCGATGAAAAAGCCATGGAAACAGGAGAAGCCCTTCAGTACTATGGAGATACGTAACCGATTTTTGTGGCGTAGTTGCTCGTTGATTTGATTTGACTCGTTTATGGGGCAGGATTAGTCTCGAAAACATCCAATTACAACTGCGAATCGAGAGTTCTAGCTGTGACCGTTGGCACAACATCCATCGAACACTTTGGAGAGGCGCTTCGCTCTGAGCGCCAGCTTCGCTCCGTCAGCCTGGAAGACATCGCCCAGACGACGAAGGTGACCGTCCGAAGTCTGCAAGCGCTTGAGTCCGACGCATTCGATCAGCTTCCTGGCGGAATCTTGAGCAAAGGAATTGTCCGCAGTTATGTGCGCTTCCTCGGCCTTGACGAAAGCGTATGGGTCGATCGTTTTCTCGATGCCAGCGGCCAGAAGAACCCACCCGCCCCCAGCAATGACAAGGACTGGGCTGCATTTGCCCTCAGCGTCTCTACCCATCGCGGCGGCCGCATCACGGATACAAAGCTTCGCTGGGCCGGTGTCGTCGCTCTGCTGATGCTGCTGGGTGGCCTCGGTTGGATTGTCTGGGGATATGTGCATCAGCGCGTCGCGGCGCTCTCCGTAGTTTCGACCCCGACTTATTCCGCAACTTTTGCCGGCCATTCATCCGCCCCGGTCCCGGCCACAGTCCAGGCGAAGAAGCCGCACCATCGCCACGCCTACCATTCAATCCGATAATCGGCACGGCCATGAGCCCATCTTCCCCGTTCACTGGGCCGCCATTGCCCCTCCACTGAAAAGATTTGTTAGCCTGATAGAAGCGAACTCTGGTTCGGTTCTCGCCAAGATGATTTTCATCGGCGGGAATCCGCTTCCAATCTCGCAAGCGTCGTTATAGCCAAATCTCCCAAGGCCATATCCGCATCAGGAGGAATTTTGCCCACTCAAGATCGTTTGTTATTTACTTCAGAGTCCGTGACGGAAGGACATCCCGACAAGATTGCCGACCAGATCTCAGACGCCATTCTCGATGCCTGCTTGGATCAGGACCCGCACAGCCGGGTGGCATGCGAAACCCTTACCGCAACCGGACTCGTGGTCATTGCTGGAGAAATCAGCACCCGCGCCTACGTTGACTTTCAAGCGCTTGTTCGCGGCGTGGTCGCTTCCATTGGCTACGACAACGCTATTTACGGATTCGACTCCAATACCTGCGCCGTGATTTCAACCATCAACAAGCAATCCGGCGACATTGCGATGGGTGTCGATACAGGAGGCGCCGGCGACCAGGGAATGATGTTCGGCTACGCAACGGACGAAACTCCTGAGC
>JBOGLY010000407.1:0-3637 GCA_050746425.1 Acidobacteriaceae bacterium | reverse complement strand
AGGTATGCGGGCACAATATATTTCGGCGTGCGAGTGGCGACCAAAGTAAAGAAGCTCAATACGACAACCGCAAACACAAAGTACTCGCGCAGATCGCGCCGCCGCGCCGCGTAGACAAGAGCAATTGGAAACAGGAACACCCACGGGGACGCTCGCGCCAGCAATACTTTTCCGTAGAACCACCAATGTTCGCCGTGTGCCTGAATCGGACTTATGGCACGTGTCCAAACCTGAAAGCCAAAATATTCGCGAAGAAACCTGGCCCCGAAAACGTGCCACACATAAAGGTGCCAGGGAAGAACCAAGGCGGCAAAAACCAGCGCTCCCAGAAGAAATGGTCGCCCCAGATCACGCCATTTCCAACGGTTCCACGCGATGAGAATCCCGGCGGACAGAACAATGGTTACGCTCGCGGCCCCTTTCGTCATCGCAGCAAACGCAAAACCAACCCAGAATAAATACCAGCCGGATCTATCTTTCCGGCCAACCCGCATCAGTCCCCAAAGAGCGACATAGCAACCCAGCGCCAGCAGGACATCCAGTTCGCCTCTGCGAGTGGCACGTAAAAAGCCTAATGTTGTCAGTAACAAGGCGGTTGAAATCCAGGCTGAACTAAGCCCGCGCGTGCGCGCCGCAATCCGATGCACCAACACAACAAGCGCAATGCCGGAGAACGCCGAAGCCGCCCGTGCCCAGAACTGCGTCGCGCCAAAAAAGTGGAAGAAGACAGCGGTGATCCACATCCCGAGCGGCGGCTTTTCCAGCCATGGTTGAAACTGCCATGTCGGAATCAGCCAGTTGCGTCCCAGAAATTCCCTCGCAACTTCGGCGTAGATGGCCTCATCCCAGTTGGCCAGCATTTTCCGCCCCAACAGCGGCAGGATGACAGTCGCCGCCGTCAGAAGCGCAAACCCGGTGGAGATTGCGATTTTAGTTAATCGCCGGTTGCGCATTTGGGACTTTTCGCTGAGGTTCGCGGAGATATGGGCCATATTGGGTCGCTGGTCGTCACGTGTCATTGTATGTCCGAGACTTACCGGTGCATTGTCGAACCAAACTTGACCATTACCTGACGCAACTTCAGGTTGACAAAGCCCGCCCAGATGCAATAAAAGAAAGTGTTGATTCAAGGTGAAGGAGTTCACCTTAAACCGCTGTCTCTTCCAATAGGCCGGACAGATGATGACTCCTGACAGGGGACCCTGTCGCGGAGTCATGTCCCGGCGAGAATCCCCTGAAATCATGCAGCGTTTGAAACGCGTGGCAATGCCGATTGCGAAGGGGAGACACGCTTGCAAAAATACTTGTTGATCGCGTTGGGCGGCGCCCTTGGTTCCATCGCCCGATTCTGGATCGATTCCGAAATCGCGAACCGCACCGGAATCAGGTTCCCCTATGGCACTTTTGTCGTCAACATCTCCGCCTGTCTGATCATTGGCTTCTCGATGACGTTCCTCATCAGGCGGACCGACCTGAACCCCGCGTGGAGATACCTGGTGCCGATCGGCTTTGTCGGTGCTTACAGTACCTTTTCCACCTTTGAATGGGAAACGCTTTCCACCCTGCGCACGGGCGCGTTCTTTATGGCATCCCTGTATGTTGTAGCCAGCATCTTCCTGGGCCTGGCCGCCGTCTGGTGTGGCTCATGGTTCGCCGATCTACTGTCGTAATGGAGGAGATATGTTGAAGGCGGGCAAGGCGGTGAAGGTCACAATCTATGTAAGCGAGGGATCGAAGCATCACGGCGTCCCGGCTTACTCCAGCATTCTCGACTTTCTTTTTTATCGCGGAGTCGCCGGCGCCACGGTATTGAAAGGCATCGCCGGCTTCGGCGCGGACCATCACATGCATTCCGCAAGCTTCGTTGAAATTTCAGACCGCCTGCCGCTCAAAATTGAATTTGTCGAATCGCGGGAAAAGGTGAACGATCTGCTGGGCAAGCTGGAAGAGATGGCCGGAACCGGCATGATTGAAATGCAGGAAACCATGATCGCGAAACCGGCGCAGACCTCGGCATCCCCAAAGACACTTCCCTCTTCTCATCTGAAGATCGAAGGCAAAGCCAAGCTGATGCGAATTTACGTCGGCGGCGACGACCGCTGGAAAAACAAGCCATTGCACCAGGCGATTGTGGAAGCAATGCGCGCCAACGACATCGCCGGGGTGACTGTCTACCGCAGCATTCAGGGCTATGGCGCGCATCGGCGCGCTCGCAAGGACCGTCCCTTGCAGCTTTCCTCCGACCAGACCGTCATGCTCTCCGTGATCGATACGGAAGAGAAGCTGCAAACCTTCTTGCCTCTGGTGGAACAAATGGTGCAGGAAGGATTGGTGGTGCTGTCGGACGTGGACATCATCAAGTATTCTTATCGCGCGCAAGCTACTGGGAGCGACGATGAAAGAGCAGTATGAAGCGCGCTTGTTGCGCATTCATTTCGGCGAGGACGACAAGTGGCAGGGCAAGCCGCTGCAGGAAGCAATTCTGGCCAAATGCATCGAGCTGGGCATCGCCGGCGCGACCGTCTATCGCGGGATTGAGGGCTACGGCACCAGTACCAGGATTCGCCACGCCAATCACTGGACATTCTCCAAAGACGCTCCCATCATGTGCAGCATCGTTGATACGGAAGAGCGGATCAATCTCCTGATTCCCCACCTCGACGCCATGATCGCCGAAGGCGTGATGGCTGTCTCTCGCGTCGATGTCATTCGGTATTCGAAAAGTCCTGAGCCTGCTCCCTCAAAGCTGCCATAACTTTTTCCCTTGTTCGCATATGTTCAAGAGACCGGACAACTTTTCGCATCGCCGCGCATTGTTACACTGAACCGTGACCGCAACTGCTCAAGATCGCGCCTCCGCCAACCGCCTCCGCATCTCTGCAATTCGATTTCTCAATCCCGCGCCGCTGATGTGGGACTTTGAGCATCCCCCGGAGATGCAGCGGCTGGCAAAGCATTATGAAATCCACAGCGCCACTCCGACCGAGTGTGCAATGGAATTGTCCAACGGAACCGCTGATATCGGCTTGGTCCCAATCGCAGCCTATGCGACTACGCCAAGGCTGGCAATCCTTCCCGGCTGCACGATCGCTTCACTCGATCGCGTCCGGTCAATCCTGCTGGTGGTCAAAAATCCGGATGGAATTGGCGCTGTAAGACGCGTTGCGGCAGACATAGGTTCCCGCACATCCAACGCCTACGCGCAAATTATCTTCCGAAAATTTCACCGCAGCGATCCGGAATTTATTCCCCACCGGCCCGATCTGGATGCAATGCTGGAAACGTGCGATGCCGCCGTTCTTATTGGCGATCCAGCGTTATTCGCACTCGAAGACCAGACCGCTCGCCTCGCGCGCACCGGGGAACGCCTGGAGTATTTCGATCTGGCGCATCTTTGGAAACTCCACACGGACGCCCCCTGGGTTTCAGCGGTTTGGGCAGTCAGACCGGAAGCGATCGAGGCGTCGGGCCTCTCCGCGCACGACGTAACTGAAGATTTTCTCAAATCGCGCGACCATGGCATGGCGCACGTCGAAGACCTTGTACAGGAGTGGTCTCCACGGATTGCATTGCCTGCGGAAACTATCCGCGCCTATCTTTCAACCAACATCCATTACGTGCTGGATGAGGATTGCGT
>JBOGLY010000406.1:0-3647 GCA_050746425.1 Acidobacteriaceae bacterium | reverse complement strand
GACCTCCTCTAAGGTGCGCGTGGGTTGGTAATTGATGGCGCGCCACTCCTCTTCAATCAGCGGCAGCAGTCGTGAAGGATCGTAGGCGCGAATATATTCGGTGTTGTACCAGGCGAGTTTGTCATTGTTGAAAACCGCGTTCGAGTGGCCGATGCCGTCGAGTGAAAACATGCGGACCAGTTCTTCGGTCGAGAAGATCTCCCGGTCGGGACCGCCAGGCTGCCTGGCGGCATCGCCGGGGCTCCAGCCCAGAAGCGCGAGAAAATTGCGAAAGGCCTCCGGAACGATGCCCATATCTTTGTAAGCCATTACGCTGGTGGCTCCGTGGCGTTTCGAAAGACGCGTCTTGTCCGGGCCTAGAATCAGCGGCAGGTGCGCGAAGATGGGCAGGGAAGCTCCGAGAGCCTGGTAGAGCAGCACCTGTTTCGGCGTGTTCGACAGATGGTCCGCTCCGCGAATTACATGCGTCATTCGCATGTCCAAATCGTCCGCCACCACGCTCAGGTGATAGGTCGGAATGCCATCGGAGCGGAGAAGCACGAAGTCCTCAAGTTCCGCGTTCACAAATTCCATCGGGCCGAATACAGCGTCGTGGAATACTGTCGTTCCTTCGCGCGGAACCGAAAAGCGCACGACCGCTCGTTCGCCGTTGTTGACGCGATTCAGCGCGTCGGACCGAGAAATGCCGCGGCAGCGACCGTCGTAGCGGGGCACTGCACCGGCCTCGGCGGCGGAGGCCCGCCGAGATTCCAAATCTTCGCGACTGCAGAAGCAATGGTAGGCGTGACCGCTCTCGATCAACTTCGCAGCCGTTCGAGCGTACAGATCCAGGCGCTGAGATTGATAGAAGGGCCCTTCGTCCCAATCCATGCCGAGCCAGCGCAAGCCGTCCAGGATTCCCGTAACCATGTCGGCGGAAGATCGTTCGAAGTCGGTATCTTCAATGCGAAGGACGAAAGTTCCGCCGGTGTGGCGCGCGAAAAGCCAGTTGAACAGCGCGGTGCGCGCGCCGCCAACGTGCAAAAATCCAGTTGGAGAAGGCGCGAAACGCACGCGTGTTGCATTGGAGGAGGTGTTCATAGGATGGCGGTCAATTCTCTATCCTAGAGCATATCTCACGCAGTACGAGGCGACGACGCTTCAGGGAGCATAGACGCATGCAAGAAAAAGCCCTGGCTTGCGCCAGGGCCGGGAAGGCAAGGTTGAGAATGGAATCGGACCTAGAAGAATCGGTATGAGATTCCGGCTGAATAGACCCATGGGGTGAGGCCAGTGGGCGGAAATTCCCAATGCTGATATTCGAAATCGCCGGGGCGGAGGGTTATGTGCGGGCTCAGGTGGAAATCGATGCCGCCGCCGCCCACGACCGTTGTGTAGTCGTAGGCCTGCTTGGAAATGAAGCTGGGGTAATGGAATCGACTTCCCCCAGCGAGGAATTTCACATAAGGCTGCCACCTGCGTCCGAGTTCATAGCTGACGCGCGGGCCAGCGAGGAAGTTTTGCTCTTCGGTACCGGCACCTAAGCCATTACCGCCAGCGGAATGGTAGTAGTCGAGGAAGCGCGCTTCGGCCTCAATGCCGACGTCTATGTTGCGCCAGACATGATAATCGAAGTCCGCATAGGCACCGGGCCCATACATGTCAGGGTGTATGCGATTCGTAAAACCCAAGTTCTGACCGTAGTCCGATCCTCCGAAAGAAAAATAACCTCCCGCGGACAAACTCGTTTGTCTGGGTGTCACAGGTGAAACAGCTTGCGCATGCAGGAATATCGGGCAAAGCAAAAATAATAGCCCACCAAAAAGTTTTTTCCGCACCGTAAAACCTCCCCAACTTCTTGTCGTTCGGGAGACAGATGCGGTGTTGCATCTGTCTCCTCTTATGAGTCTACGTCACTGATTAGATGTACCGGTGCCGGGGGAGGCTGCTCCAGTAGATACGGGAATCGGCGCTGCCTGCCCATAGGGGCGCAGTCGGAAAAAGACAGGCGTCAATTCGAGTGGCATTTTATCGCTTGGGCTCAACACCGCAACAGGTTTGGAGTTGAGCAAATCGACTGTGTCGTTCCAGGCATCGACGCGAATGCGGCTTCCAAGCGGCAGCGCTGCAATCTGCCTGACATTGTCAAACTGAAGTTTTGGCGCCTTGGCGACCAGCGCGCTCATCCAGACCTGATCGTCTTGAGGACTGGTGAACAGCGAATCTCCAAGTTGCGGTTGCATTAACGCTGGTAGATCCTTGGCGCGGGCGAGCAAGAGCTTGTAATAGAGACCGGCGTCGCTCAGCTTGTCCTTATACGGTGAATTCTCCAGCAGTTCCAACGCCTTTTTTGCGGCCGCTTGATTTTCCGCGTCGCTATGGTGCAGCGGCACGCGGCGAATGGTGGCCTGGTCGGCAAACATCAGGTTGTCCGGGAAGGCGAATTCCGTATCGACCTTGTGCCCCAGTTCCAAATGGGCCAACTGGAACGAAAGCACTGCGGCGAGGTCCGCTTCGTAAGGAAGCGTGTCGATCAACCCTTTGCTAAGCACAATCGTGTTGCCAATGGTCAACGACTCCAGCGGATAGGTCAAGAGAACTCGGCAGTGTACAGGTTCCGGCAAAGAGATGTTGTTGGTGAGGATCAGATTGTTGGTGACCTGCTCCAGCACTTTATCGAAATTGCTGGGGCCTGCCAGCAAGCCGGCTTGAAACAGGCGATCGAGAATGTTCTGTTCCGCCTGCTCCGACCACATGCGGGACGCTTGCAGCGGACTTACATCCTGCGCGCTCTCGCTGGCGTCGTTCACAGCGTCGATCTGCACGGTCGCATTGGTGCTGGTCGACGCGGGCTGGCGAAGCGAGTAACCCCAGATCCATGTCTGCGCGCGAAAGAATCCGGCCTGGTCCGGCACGATTCCAGGTCCATGCTCCTCGGCGTACACAGCGGTGGGCAGCCACAGTCCGGGTTGAACGTTCGTGCGCCAACTGTCGAAGTGATAGTAGACCTGATGGCCGCTGTTGCTGGTGTACGTGCCGCTGAAGCGAACGATATTGCCGCCGGTGTCTTCGATCCACACGCGGCCGATAAATCGTCCTGGCCCTGATCCAGACCGCGGAGTCACGTCGAACAGATCGGTGCGGGTCTCTCCGAGGAACTCGCGACGGACGAACTGAAAGTTATAGTGCTGACGATCGAAGTGGTTTGCATCGAGCAGAAGCATCTGCACAAAACCGCGCGCGACATATTCGATCTTGAATGCCTTGGTCAGTCCGTTGACGAACATGACGGAACCCTTAAGGGCAGTCTTTTTCGCGCCTGCTTCCTGATAGCGATTGTCCTCGATGACCTTGCCGAAATCCACGCGGCCAAGGAAGTAGTGGTCATCGGTGGGCACCGCGCTCAACTGGGTGTCGGGCTTAAAGTCCTGGATGTAGGTTTCGACTACTGGCGTCCTTTGCTGCAGCGCCAGCAGAACCGCCCTTTCATGGCCGGAGGCCAAATCGATGAGCCGGACCATCTGGGGCGTCAATTTACCTATAGGCTGATTGTTCTTTTTATGCCGGGCCGAGGCAGGGAGAGTGACGGACACCAGCAGTAGGAGGGCCAATCCTCTGTTGAGTGAACCTCGAGGGATAATTTGTGAAGATCGCATCATTGTGTTCCT
>JBOGLY010000405.1:0-3656 GCA_050746425.1 Acidobacteriaceae bacterium | reverse complement strand
GAGTTGATTCCATGAGAATGCGATGGTCTCGCCGCGCGACCGCATCCATGTCGGCATTGCTTCTAAGCGCGTTGTTTTGCGTTTCTCAAAATTCGATTGCCTGGGCTAAAGGGAAGAAAATCTCTCAGATCAAGCCAAACCCGGCCAGCCAGGACCTTGCCGCCTATATTGCGCAAGTACGGAAAATGTACCCCGGCGAGATGAGCGACGGTTCCACGTGGAGCGCAACGGGCAGGTTGACGTCTTTGTCCACCGACGTGAAGGCGCTGAATCCGCACGATCTGATTTCCATTGTGATTTCGGAAAACCTTTCGGCCTCGACCGGCGGGACGGTGAAGAACTCGCGCGCTTCCACAGCCCTTTCACAATTGAGCGCCTTTTTTGGATTGTTTTCCCCAAAAAGCGCCGCCAACAACCTCGTCAATCAAAATGCTTCTTCCAGCCTGAATGCTCAAGGGCAAAGCGTCACTGCCTCCAGCTTGAATACCACTCTGGGGGGAGAAGTAGTTGATGTATTGCCGAACGGCATCCTGGTGATCGAAGCGGCCCGGCAACTGGAGTTCAATCAGCAGACGGAAACCATCATTATGCGCGGTCTGGTACGACCGCAAGATGTCAGCCCAGGCAATCAGGTGCTTTCCACGGCGATTTCCGGCCTGCAGGTACAGGTGGTTGGCAAGGGCATCGTCAACGATTCCACCTATCGGGCCAACCCCGTGGTGCGGGCATTGCAACGTATTCTGATTCCCTGAATTTGAAGGTAGCGGATAATGAGACGGATCGACAGTTCGGAGCCATCCCGCGAAATGCGCCGCGGTTCAGCAGCGATCGTGCTCGCGTGCATTTTGCTGGCATCTGGAGCACGTATCGCTTTCGCGCAGAGATCCGCGACGGTTTTTGCGGCGAGCCCGAAGGTGGCATCGAGCGTTGCGGCAGCGACTAAAGCGACGTTGGAAACCATTTCCAGCGAAGCGACGCCGACCAATGCGGTCGCAACCGAACAGGTCTTGGTGAAGGACGTCAGCTCCGTACAAGGCATTCGCGACAACCAATTGATCGGCTATGGGATTGTCGTCGGTCTGCAAAATACCGGTGACAGCCAGATGACGTATTTCCCGCTGCAGACGCTGCTCTCGACGTTGCAGCGGTTGGGTATAACTGTTCCTTATCCGCTCACGTCGATCATGGTGAAGAATATGGCGGCTGTTTTCGTGGAGGGGACTTTGCCGCCGTTTGCGCAGCCGGGCACGAAGATCGATGTTACGGTATCTTCGACCGGAGATGCCCGCAGTTTGTCCGGCGGGATGCTGTTGATGTCGCCTCTCTATGGCGCGGATGGGCAGATCTATGCGGAAGCGCAGGGGCCGCTGGTGGTGGGAGGGTATTCAATTGCGCAGAACGGCAACGTGAAACAGATGAACTTTCCAACGACGGCGCGGGTACCGAACGGGGCGATCGTTGAACGCGCTGTCCCGATGGACTTGGCCCATCGACGCACCCTGACTTTGCTATTGAATCAGGCGGATTTTGAAACGGCGACTCGGGTTGCCGCGACGATCAATCGATCCCTGGGTGGCGCTGCAGCCCATGCGATCGACAGTCGACGCATCGATCTTGCGGTCGCGCCGGGCCAGGACGTGCCGGAATTGCTGGCCCGCGTCCAATCGCTGCGGGTACAGGTTTTCCCGGCCGCTCGCGTGGTGGTGAATGAACGCACCGGCACGGTGGTGATCGGAGGCAACGTTCGACTGCAACCTGTCTCCATCCTGCATGGCGGATTGCAGATCGATGTCAAATCGCATTTTGAGGTGTCGCAGCCCAATCCTTATGGAGCGGGGACGACACAAGTTGTCCAGCAGACTCAGGTACAGGCAAACAATCTTCCGGTGAATCGAATCGAGTTGAAAGAGGGTGCGACGGTGGACGACCTGGTGCGGAGCCTGCAATCGATCGGCGCATCCGCAACCGATGTAATTTCGATTTTGCAGGCGATGAAGCAGGCGGGATCGCTCGAAGGCGATCTGGAGGTGATCTAAACATGCACATTGCACATGCATCGCTGCCAGCAACGGCAAATCCGCCCACCCGCGCCAGCGCAAGCCCGCAACTTGTAAAAGCAGCGAACGCTTTCGAGGCCGATTTTTTGAAAGAGCTTTTGAAGCCTATGCGAGAAGATCCGCTGTTCGGCAATGGCAGCGGTCTCGGCGGAGACGGTCTGGGCAGTGATGGCTCGGACGGCGGCAGCATGGGAACAGTCGCGAGCCTCGCATCCGATGCTCTGGCGCAGGCGATTGCAAAAGAGGGTGGTCTGGGCATTGCCAAAATGGTCCTGGCGCAGCTTGCTCCGGTCGAGCAAGCTGAATCGCAAGCCGCTGCGTTGGCAGGCTCGACGGGCCCGAAATGCGGCGATTGCGCTCGGCAATTGACGATAGGCGCCGAGGCTGGCGGCGGGTTGGATTCCGGCAGCATCGAGATGCTTGGACAGGGAAATCTGGTTCCCGCGACGAATGTCAACCTAAAAAACACGACCGAGAAGCTGGCGCGAGCGGGGCAACGGCAGCGCCTTCCACAGGCGAGAGCGGTTCGCGCCGCGGGATTTTTGAAAAAATGATCGCGACGAATGGAACAATTTTGTGCGTGAGATCTGTAGGGTATGATCGGGCTGGATCGTCACTCGTTTTTTTGATCGATCTTCTTAAAGTCTGTTTCGATACTGCCGATGTGTTGAATTGTGGAGGAACATGCAATGAACTTGCCCGGAATTTTGACGAGCCTTCCCGACCTTCTTCGTTCGCAGCAGACTGGCGGTTCATCTCCCGCAAACTCGGACGTAGCCGCCTTCCAATCGCAGGCGACGGCGCCGAATGGCGGCAAGACTGACCAGGCGGACCTGAGCAGCAGCGGTCTGGCGGCGGCGCAGGCCGAGTCCTCCGATGTGCGTATGGAGAAGGTTGAAAGTGTGCGCGCCGCGATCAACAACGGTACCTATCAGGTATCGGCAGAGAACGTGGCGGACAAGCTGATGCAGAATCTTCTTGGCAGTTAGCCGCACCAGAACGTTGTCGGGTGTAGAGATTGGGAGAGCCAGCGGCAGGGCGACAGGAGATCAAAAATGGCCCGTTTGCAGCGATTGATTGAGGACGCGGTGAGCGCGCTGACGGCGCTCGATGCATACGCTCTGGAGCAGATTCGTCTGGAGACCCAGGGGCTTGGCTCCGTAGCACTTTCTTCAACGGATAGCGCGGCGCTTCTCGATTCGCATCGTCTGTTGGGCGCGTTGTTGCAGGAGACAGAGCGGAATCTGAAGCTGTTTCGGGCAACTTCGATTTCCGCGCAACAGGCTTGCGACACGGGTTGCTACGCATATCCGACGCGATAGAGGGGCATCCAGCTAACATGCGGCGGAGAGCGGCATTGCGGAGAGGGCAGGGAAGATGGCGACACTGAATTCCGCATTGCAGATCATGACCGGCGCTCTTACGGCGGATCAGTCGGCGCTCGACGTTACATCGAACAACGTGGCGAATGCGAACACCCCTGGCTATACTCGCGAATTGCCTGTTTTTCAGGCAAACGATTCAGTGACCATCAACGGCGTTGCGTATGGGCAGGGGGTGCAGATGACCGCGGCCCAGTCGCAGCGCAGCCTGGTGCTG
>JBOGLY010000404.1:0-3683 GCA_050746425.1 Acidobacteriaceae bacterium | reverse complement strand
GGCGGCAATACAATATCCGGGGCTTGCGCCTCCGCTCCCGCGCCCGTGCCTTTCCTCCCTCCGTTTGCTTGTGGCGGAATCGCTCCCGCGTTTTCACTGGCATCGAATCGACTCTTCTATCATTTCAACGGAGGAAGTCCTGTTTATATGGGGTCCCTGTGCGGGTCGCCCACCACGCCCGGCGTGTCGTGCTACGGCGAGACGCTTCTTTTGGAAGAGGGTGGGACCGGCAATTACAACGGTCTCCTCCTTTCCGCGCAGCACCAGTTTGCCAAGCACTTTACCTCGACCACGAACTACACCTGGTCTCACTGTATTTCCGACAATTACACAACCACGCTGGGTCTATTTCTGGTGGCCGAGGAGGTACCGTACGATCCCAAAGCCGATCGTGGCAATTGTCCGAGTGCCGATACGCACAGTATCTTTAACCAATCACTCGTGGCCGAAACACCTCACTTTTCAGGCCATCTTACGCAAATGCTGCTTGGAAATTGGAGGTTCTCCCTGTCGGCCGTGATTCAATCCGGGACGGACATTTCTCCGATCAATATCCTGGATTTCTCCGGCAGCGGGAACGGCCTCACGCAACGGCCGGACTTAATCCCGGGCGCCGATCCCTATTGCCAGCATAAGAGCCGCACTTGCTTTCTCAATGCTGCGTCCTTTGCATTTCCGGCGCCCTACACATACGGCAATCTGCAGAACAACAGCCTATTCGGTCCCGGCTCGATCGGCGTCAACACCGGCCTGGACCGGATTTTCCACATAACCGAGAGCCAACAGGTCACCTTTTCGTGGCAGGTGTTCAACGTCCCGAATCATGCGAATCTGTACCCTCCCGTTAGCGCCTTCGTCGCTCCAACATACGGCCAGCCGGCGCCGGCGAGTACAGCGGGACTCGGAGCTTTGAACCAAACGGTGAACGATCCGCGCACGATGCAGTTTGCTTTGAAGTACAGCTTCTAGAGAACGTTCGCGTCGGCTCGCAACCTCCGCAAAATCCGGGCCGCTGGGCAAACGCCGTGGTTCGTCCCGATTCGGATCCCTCGCATATCGTTGCCAGTTTGTTCCCGCTCGCGACGTAGAATCGAATGCTTGCGGATGACGCAGATTGATGATATTTGTTTCCGCCGGTGTGGGAAGGGGCTGAGCCGCGACCGGTAGGGAGTCGCACAACGCAGAAATTCACTCGGCTAATGGTGTGCTCATCGACCAAACTGGCAATTTTTATTTTTGCGGCGTCCTTGGCCTCTCGGCTGCGATGCGTGCGCAGGAACCCTACTCCCGGCAGGCGTCCAGGCTTTTTCCGTTGGGTCGAAGACTGACATATTGAGCTTCAGGTCAATCCCAGTTCGATTTAGCACGTCAGAGCAGTACTTTCAGTTGGGCAGCGGCGATTGAGCGATCTGAAGCCTGGTTTGCAAAAATCTCAGGCTGCACACGAGGTTTAAGAAAATGCACACGCTATATTCACTCTGCTACTGGCTCGAAAACACTCTGTTGGGCAGGTCGGTACACGATTCTGTGTGGCTGTTTCCGGTAATCGAGACGGTTCATCTTTTCGGCGTCATCATACTAGTAGGTTTCGCTTCCGTCATGGACCTGCGCTTGATGGGCGTGGCTTTCAAAGATTATACGGTATCGATGGTGGCTCGGCGCTTCCTGCCTTGGATATGGGCCGGCTTCGCGGTTCAAGTGGTGACCGGGATTCTCCTGTTTTCGTCTGAAGCGACGAAGATGTATGCCAGCGACGTGTTTCGAGTCAAGATGCTGTTGATCGCTGTTGCTGGACTCAATGCATTTGTGTTTCACGTACTTGCTTACCGCAGCGTGGGGAAGTGGGAGAACGACCCGGTAGCTCCGTTCTCAGCCCGTTTTGCCGGCACCTTCTCGATCCTGCTTTGGTTCGGTATCGTTGGTGCAGGACGCTGGATCGCTTACAGTTAGCCACGGTCACATGAAAACGGATGTGGTTTGTTGCGGGCTGAGGGCAATTCACGCGAGCGGGCAATCTGCTCAATCATTAGGGCGCAGTGTCGGTCACTGGGAAGAAATGGATGAAACACCTATTACGGCGGGCGAAATCGCCTGCGAGATACCCGCAACGGTTCACGGGCCGAGTTGGGCTCGAAGTGGGTGCTTTGAGCGCACTCCTGCGGGGGTGGCCCATTCGCGCAGTTTCAAGCGAAGCGAAACGGAGAGTATTCGATGACAAACATTACGGGCGGGCGACTGCTTAGGCTGGGAGGTTGCCGAGCATGACCCCAGCTTATGCCTTTTGTCACTGGCTCACGCAAACGTATGTCGGCAGGGAGATGCAGGGCAACGCTTATCTGTTCCCCTCGGTGGAAGCCCTTCACATCATGGGCAGCGTGGCCCTGGTGGCATCAACGTCGATCCTAAGCTTGCGCCTCGCCGGACTTTTCTTAGCAGAAGTGCCGGTGTCGAAAGTGGCAAGGCAATTTCTGCCGTGGGCTTGGCTTGGGTTTGTATGTCAACTGGTTACCGGAACTCTGTTGTTCATGTCGGAGGCTACGCAGGCATATGACAACGTGATCTTTCAAGTCAAGATGGCGCTTATCGTCTTGGCGGGCATAAACGCGCTCATCTTTCAGCAGACCGTCTATCGGCGCGTGAAGACTTGGGATCTCTCCAATCCACCTTTTTCGGCCAAGTTCGCGGGGTATGCTTCGATAGTGGTCTGGTTCGCGGTCGTCGCTGCCGGACGGTGGCTGAATAGCTCTGTCGCTAATACGCCGATGCCACCGCCGATGTAGTAACACCGTAAAGCTGGCTTCAGGCTGTCATGCTGAATAGCGTTATCATCTTCCCGGCGGCTATCTCGCGCCGGCCGGCACGAAGTTGTTGAGTATTTCCCCGTTTTCCTTCTTTGCAGTAGCGAGAGTTCCGCCCTTCTTCGCGGGATCTTTGAACGGAAAGTAACTGACGGTGATCTGGTCGCCGGGTTTCAGCGACTCTCTCGTCCATCCGCGGCGTCCCAAGTAGTTTGGGCTCATTCCTTCGAAGGCATAGAGGGTGATGCCTCCTTTGCCATCGGGAACGTCGAGCCAAAGCCACGTATGAGGATTCGTCCATTGCAGAACTCGCACCTTCCCCGCCACCGTTTCGTGACGTGTCATGTCGTAGTCAGCAAATCCGTGATGCGCGATTGCCGTACCCGCTGTCACCATGAGCGCCGACAGCAGGACTACGAAGAACGCCGCTTGCTTCAAGTTCATCTGTATTTGCTTCATCGAGGTCTCCGAGTATTTGGAATCTGGCGATTCTACTTAAAATCCGGTTCCGGGGAAGGCGGAGGAATCGTATCCACCTCAGCTTTGCCGCTACTGGTCACAGAGTTGCGGTTATTCTGCTCACAGATGTATTCGTCGATTATCCAATTGCGATAACGCTTTAAGATGCGAGTCGTTGTGTACGGATGCGTCAAAGCGATGGGATCGATAACCGTCGTCTCGATGCTCATGGTGTCGGGGTCGAGAAGCCGAAAACGCTCGATGATTTTCATCTGGTCGCTGTGCGGAACACCGGATTCAATTTCCGTCTGCGGAGAAAAGCCGATGGACTCGGCCACCAGCGTGTTCCCCTCCCAATGACCGACCGACGTACCGAAAAAATTAGGATCGGGGTCTTTGGGAAGCTTGCGCCCATCCGTATAGATA
>JBOGLY010000403.1:0-3695 GCA_050746425.1 Acidobacteriaceae bacterium | reverse complement strand
GCCTTGGAGAAGTGATGTTGCGGCTGGATCCGGGCGACGAGCGGGTGGCCACAGCCAGGAATTTCCGCGCCTGGGAAGGCGGCGGAGAATACAACGTTGCCCGCGGCCTTCGACGCTGCTTCAACCTGCGCACCGCCATCGTCACCGCACTGGCGGACAATCCCGTAGGCCGCTTGATTGAGGACCTGATGCTGCAGGGCGGCGTCGATCTCTCCCATCTGCAATGGGTCCCCTACGACGGCGTGGGGCGGACCGTTCGCAATGGATTGAATTTTACCGAACGCGGCTTTGGCGTTCGCGCTGCGCTGGGCTGCTCCGACCGCGGACACACTGCAGCCTCGCAAATGAAGCCGGGAGCGATCGACTGGGAACAAATCTTTGGCAGCGAAGGAGCCCGTTGGTTCCACACTGGCGGAATTTTTTGCGCACTGTCTGAAACCGCCCCGCTGGTCGCCCAAGAAGCCCTGGAAGCGGCGCATCGGCACGGCACCATCGTTTCCTACGATCTGAACTATCGCGATTCCTTATGGAAATCCATTGGCGGCAAGAAGCGGGCCTGCGAGGTGAATCGCGAACTGGCCGGCATGGTTGACGTGATGCTGGGCAATGAAGAGGACTTTACCGCCGCGCTGGGATTTGAAATCGAAGGCGTTGACGACAATCTCGCCGAACTCGATACGGCGCAGTTTCGCGCCATGATTCGCCAGGCCGTTGCTGAGTACCCCAATTTCCGCGTCGTCGGCACAACCCTGCGCCATGCAAAGACTGCCACATGCAACGACTGGGGCGCAATCTGCTATTGCGACGGCGAATTTTACGAAGCCCGGCCCATGCCCGATCTCGAAATTTTCGATCGCGTCGGTGGCGGCGATTCCTTCGCTTCGGGGCTGATTTACGGCCTGTTGAGCGGCAAAGGCCCGCAGTGGGCAGTCGATTGCGGCTGCGCCCATGGGGCGCTGGCGATGACCACCCCCGGCGACACCACTATGGCAACGCTGAGTGAAGTGGAACGCCTGATGCGCGGCGCAACCGCGCGGGTTGTTCGATAGATTTGGTCCAAGGCGTAGCAACCCGCGCGCTTTCTAGGCGCGAGCCGCGGATGTATCCTGTAAATGGATTCAGCCAAAGGTGCAAGCGATGCCTCAAGTTACCGAACCGGAAATCGCCACGCTCGTCGACGACTTTTATGGAAAAATCCGCATCGATCCGCTCTTAGGTCCAATCTTTGCCTCTGCGATAGGCGAGGACTGGGGCCCGCACCTCGCAAAAATGAGAGCATTTTGGTCCACGGCCATGCTCGCCTCCAGAACCTATAAAGGCAATCCGATGCTCGTCCATTTAAACCTTCCCCGGTTGACCCGCGATCACTTCAATCGCTGGCTGGGACTTTGGCGGCAAACAACCGCGGAGATATGCAGCGAGCCTGTCGCCTCGCTTTTTGTACGAAAAGCGGAGATGATCGCGGAACGGTTGCTCGATGGAATTTCAGCCTATCGCGATTCGCTGGACGGCGCGGCAAGTGGAAGCCCAACATTGCAGGCGGGCTGACCACGGCTGAAAATTTATGCTCCGCCGTACAACGGGCAAGCCCCGTCCAATCCGGCGCGATGCGGATGCCCGCGTAATCCCATACTTCTGAATGCAAGCAGGCTGGTCTTCCAGGATAACAGGAGAACTTCGATGGAAAAGTCGAAAATCATGCACCACATGCACGAAGTTGGACTGGTACCCGTCCTTCGCGCCTCCTCCGCCGAAGAAGCGATCAAGATCGCCGACGCGATTGTATCCGGCGGCGTCAACATTCTTGAAGTCACGATGACCGTTCCCGGAGCAATTCACGTTATCGAACAGTTGGCCAGTCATCACGGCGATAAATTGCTGCTCGGCGCAGGGACGGTTCTCGATTCGGAAACCGCCCGCAGTTGCCTGCTCGCAGGCGCTCAGTTCATCGTCAGCCCGGCGCTTGACCTGCGCACAATTGAGATGTGCCGTCGCTACGGCGTCCCGATCATGCCGGGCGCGCTCACTCCGACTGAGATCGTCGCCGCATGGCAGGCTGGCGCGGACGTAGTAAAAGTGTTTCCATGCAGCGCTCTCGGAGGCGCCAAATACCTGAAGGCGTTGCAAGGCCCGTTGCCGCAGATTCAATTGGTTCCCACAGGAGGCGTTTCGCTCAGCACGGCGGAAGAGTTCCTCGCCGCAGGCGCATTCGCGTTGGGCGTTGGCGGCGATCTGGTGGACTCCAAAGCCGCCCGCGAGGGTCGCATCGAAGTCATTACTGAAAACGCGCGCAAGTACGTCGCCATCGTAAAAAAGTTTCGTGGCGCGAACTAGCGTAGTATCCCATAAATTCATCGGTGCCGAAGCAAAGCCTGGTGCCCATTCAAGCCATCGTTTGGCTTGAGTGGGTAGCAAACAATTGTCATCCCAACCGAAGCGTAGCGGAGCGGAGGGACCTGCTGTTCCAGCCATTTCCACTGCGCACATCCTGAATTGTGCTACGAATTCCAAGACGCTCGCTTGCAAAAATTGCAGGGTTAATATGAATTCTCAAATTGCCCAAACTACGGACGAACTTCGGCAGCTTTGGCCCGCGCTGACGCACGCCGAGCGACTGCAACGGTTTCGCGAGTTGCATACCGCGGAGAAAGCGGATTTTTTCCTCGGACTCAGCGCGCATGACCAATGCGACCTGCTCCAGCGGCTTCCGCAAGATCAGCGTCATGTCTGGATTCGCCTGCTCGCTCCTGACGATGCCGCGGACTTGCTGCAGGAAGCTGGCGCTGGCCACCGAAACGACCTGCTGGCGCTGTTGGATGAACCGACGCGGAAAGAAGTATGTGCTCTGCTGGCCTACAAGGAGGACGAGGCCGGCGGACTGATGAGTCCCCGCTTCGCGCGCTTGCGGCCTGAATCCACCGCGGAAGAAGCAATTTCCTATTTGCGAAAACAAGCCCCGGCGGTCGAAACCATTTATTACGCCTACGTGTTGGACCACGATCAGCGCTTGCTGGGGGTCATCTCCCTGCGCGAGCTGTTTTCCGCCGATCCCAACAAACAGATCCGCCAGATCATGCACACCGACCTGATCGCCGTGCAGGAGGAAGCTGGCCAGAAGCAGGTTGCCGACGCGGTCCGCGACAGCCGCCTGCTCGCCGTTCCAGTGCTGGACAAACACGCCAGGATGGTCGGCATCGTCACCGTGGACGACATCGTCGATGTCGTCGAAGAAGAAAGCACTCGCGACATTCAGAACGTGGGCGGAACGGCGGCCCTGGACGGCCCTTACCTGCATGCGCCATTTTTTGAGCTGGTGCGAAAGCGCGCCGGGTGGCTGATGATTCTATTTATCGGCGAAATGTTTACCGCCACTGCGATGAGCTTCTTCGAAAAAGAGATCGAAGCGGCGGTTGTGCTGGCATTGTTTTTGCCGCTGATCATCAGCAGCGGCGGCAATTCAGGCTCGCAAGCCACCACGCTGGTAATTCAGGCGATGGCGGTGGGCGATGTGCGGCTGCGCGACTGGTTCCGCGTCATTCGCCGCGAGTTGTTCCTCGGCCTGGCGCTCGGCGTGATACTCGGCGCAATCGGGCTAGTACGCATCTTTGCCTGGCAGGCGCTCTTTCACTTCTATGGCGCGCAAACGTTTCTTCTCTCGCTGACCATCCTGTGCGCATTGATTGGCGTGGTCGCCT
>JBOGLY010000402.1:0-3700 GCA_050746425.1 Acidobacteriaceae bacterium | reverse complement strand
GAGTACGAGTTCCGCGGATTGGTCCACCGCGCGGGCGCTCTGTTTGACGAAAGAGAGTTCACCGGCGATGAAAATGCGATTGTCGATTTCAAATATTCTTCCTCGCCAGCGATAAGCTGGTGGTTCGACCATCATCTCAGCGCATTTCTCACTCCGGAAGACCATCGGCACTTTCTCGCCGGCCAGCAGGACCCGAAGATTCGCGAGCGCAAATTTTACAATCCCGACTATGTTTCCTGCACCGGGTTCATCGCTCACATAGCCTCCACGCATTTCGGATTCGACGCCGCGCCCGTGTCGGAATTGATTCGCTGGGCGGATATTGTCGATGGCGCGCAGTACGAAAGCGCGGAAAGCGCGGTGGAAATGGCCGAGCCTGCGATGAAGCTCACCATGGCCATCGAGTCGGCCCAGGACCCCGGATTCGTGCCGCGATTGATTCCCCTGCTGACGAAAATGAGTCTGACGGACGTTTTGGACCAACCCTTTGTGCGCGATCTGATTCCAGGCTTAATGGAACGCCATCGGCAGGCGCTCGATCTGATACGCGAGCGTTCCTCCTGCGCGCAGGGGACCATATACTTCGACATCACTGACCATCCGCTGGAAGGCTACAACAAGTTCATTCCTTACTATCTCCATCCCGAGGCCACCTACAGCATCGGCCTCAGCCGGTCCAGCTTTCGCACTAAGATTGCCGTCGGCTCCAACCCATGGACCCGCGTGCCGGCAGAAAAAATGGTCAACCTGGCGACGATTTGCGAGCGTTACGGCGGCGGTGGACATGCGCGGGTCGGAGCGATTTCATTTCCCCGCGAGAAGGACGATCTGGCGCGTCATGCGGCGGAAGAAATTGTCGCCGAATTGCGCGCCCATGAAGCCGCCCTGGCGCGAACATAAAGTTCAGGTGGTTCCACGATGTTCCGCTATCAAACGAAATTTCTATTGTCGGCGACCAGCGCCGCGCAATTTCCGGCAACCAGCGCGCCGGAAGTGGCATTTCTGGGCCGCTCCAACGTCGGGAAATCCAGCCTGATCAATGCGCTGCTCGGCGAGCCGGCGGCGCGGGTTTCATCCACTCCGGGCCGCACGCGCGCGATCAATTTTTTCGCGCTGCACGCGAAATCGCCGACCCGGCCGGAACTGATACTGGCCGACCTGCCCGGCTATGGATATGCGAAAATTTCGCGTTCGATCAGCGCCGAATGGCCGGCATTCATCAACCCCTACCTCGCGGAACGCGAAACTCTGGCGGCGTGTGTTTGCCTGGTAGATATGAACGTGCCGCCGCAACCCGGCGATCTGGTGCTGGCCGAGTATCTCGACAGCATTCATCGCCCGCGAATCGTCGTCGGCACCAAGGCGGACAAACTTTCTGGCAACGAGCGGACAGTCGCAACGAAACGCCTGCGCGAAGCTCTGGGGTCGGACGAAATTCTTGTTTGTTCCGCTAAGGATGGACGCGGCATTTCCGCGCTTTGGAAAGCGATTCATGCGATTGCGGAAACAGCGGGGAAGAAGGATGCGGAATCTGTTTAGATCGTTTGCATAGAGGTTGTAGCCTGCCGAGTCGTCATTCTGAGCGAGCAGCGCGAGCGAAAAATCTCTGTATTTCTGATCTTGCCGACAAATCCAGAGGTCCTTCGCGTTGCTCAGGATGACGACCCGCGTGAAATATCCGCATGTACGCGGCGGATCACGTCCGTCTCAACTCGATCTCTCGCCGCGATCCATCCTCGGCCAGCCAGCATATAGCTGCTGGTCCTTCAATTTTCCCGGCCGAAATTGCTTTTTGAAGCGCGCGCTGCAATGTCAACAGTTCTTCGGGCCGCAACGCTAGAACGCGCCGCAATGGACGCTGTCGATGGAAATATCCCGGCGCTTGCCGCAGCCATCGTTGACGCGCCGTGTCGGCGGCCGGCAATTGCTCTTGCGCCAGCATGTCCATCCTCTTCAAGTCCGCCAAAGTAGCCGCGCTCCAGGTCGCTTCGATCTGTCCACCGGGAGCCGAAAAGTGTGTCGCGCGCGCATCTAGTTTTCCCGCTCCGCGCATCGTCAGTTCGAGCAGCGACGCAACGCAGTCCGGGCTTGCCTCGTTATCGGAGCGCATTTCCGCGACCAGGTCCGGCTGAACGCCGCGTTCGACCATCTCGCTCAGCACTGCCGGCGCATCTCCCAGCAGGCCGACGGCCAGCGGCTTTCGCTTGCGCAGCTCATTCTTCAGCACTCGCAGCGATTCATCGAGCGTGTTCACCATAAAATCGCAGGAGCCGTTGCGGACGGCCGCCTTCAGATTCTCCGACGACGGCTCGACGCCGAGAAACGTGCCTCCGGAAATTGTGGTTGCCAGCGCCAACTCCGCGCCTTCGATGTCGAAGCCGATACATGCGACCAAACGTCCCGCCAGGCCATCCAGGGAAGCTGGGAACCGCTCCGATTGAATCTGTTGTAGCTGAAGATAGATGCGGTAGACCTGGGCCTGATCCGGTTGCGGCTTTCCGGGTCTGTCGGGATCGCTCACCGCGTCGGCCTTTCAGTCGTCGTCACCATTGCGAGTATGGCTCGCCGTTGCCGCCAACCTGATCGGAACCGCTGTGCACGTTGTCGATGCCGGTCTCAGACTGGTCAACGCTGCTGTAAGTGTCCGACTGGTCCGGTACCCAGGTGGTGTTGCTATGGGTCATCGGATCGATGGGCAACGCCTTTAGATAACCGGACTGCACCAGGTCGTCCAAAGACTGCGGCGCGGCTTCCTTGTCCTCCGTGTACTGCTCGATTGCGTCCCGCATGGTGTGCAGATCCTCGCGCAGCGCGGCTTCCCGGGCGCTCCGGATGGCCGCGATATAGCTGGGCACGGCGATAGCCAGCAGTACGGAGATGATGAACATCACCACCATCAGCTCCACCAGCGTGAAGCCCCGCGCGCGCCTGCCAGCGCGTGGCATGGACGCTCGCCCAGCTCCGCTGCGCAACCGCGCAGATATGCGGCGAACTCGATTCAGCACGGATTGGAGCGCTGCTACCATGTGTTGTATTTTGTCCCGTTCAGTGCCGTGCCATCGGAGGCGGAATGCACGTCAAACACGTTCTGGCCGCCCCAGGAATCGCTATCGGGATCGTCCTGCATGGAGCGCAGCACCCAGTCCTTCTTGCCGGTCATTGGATCGACAGGAATCTCCCGCAGGAACCTCACCTTGTGGTCCTGAACATTCACGCCATTGACCAGAGTTTCCAGGTCGGGCGGATATCCGAAGCTGTCGATCGAAGTCTGAAATGCGTGCCGGTCCGCCGCATCCTTGTATTTATCGATCGCGTGCCGCATCGTCCAGAGGTCCTCGCGCAGCAGTTGCTCCTTGTGCCGCTGCACCTGAAACCTCGCAATCGGATAGGCCACCGACGCAAGAATGCCGAGGATCGCGACCGTGACGATCAACTCAACCAGAGTCAACCCGCGCTCGCCCCGTCGTGCAAATGCTCCAGGATGCCGGCGATTCGCGCCCAACTTTTGCAACTCCATTGCGAAACGCTCCCTACATCTCCATTGTCGCAGCTAACTTATGACGGCTCCAAGTCGTCGGCCCAATTGGCCGTGGCCATCCCGTTAAAGTGCTCGAAGCGCCTGCCAAAGCCGTTGTCATTGGTCACGAGCACGGCACCGGCCGCTGCGGCATGCGCCGCAATCAACAGATCCATATTGGCG
>JBOGLY010000401.1:0-3729 GCA_050746425.1 Acidobacteriaceae bacterium | reverse complement strand
GATTTCCCGCCGCGATCCTCTCCTATTTTCGGCGACCGCCGTTATCATTCTTGGCTGTTTTTATCCAATGAGTTTTCTGCTGGTGAGCGAAGCCAACATCTATCTGGCGTTGTTCTGGCTCTCATTTGTTCTGTTGCTTTATGGCAAGATCGAATCTCCAGGCTTTGCTGTAGCGTTATTGCTGCTTTCCGCCGCCGCGATAAAAGCCTATGAAACAAGTGTTTTCTTTTCATTGCTTCTGGCGATACTATGTGTTTTTCGCCTTGGTACCACCAGGATGTGGGTCATCAGAAGCTCAGTGTTTCTCGCGGCGCTGTTGTTTCTGGCGGGAGCCTGGTTCGGATTCAGCGGCGCATTCTTTCCTCGCGATGCAACCAACGAGGCCGGTTTCGCATCCGCTATCCCGGGATTCTGGGAGAATGGAGCGTATGAGGGAATTTTGTTGCTGACTGCGCTGGCCGTCGCATCAGCGTTTGCACCCGACAGGCGGCTTCGAATCGGAATCGCGGCCATGACCGCCCTGGGTTTTGCCTTCTTTGCCTATTCAAGGCTTCGCATGCCCGCGCTGCTCTCTCTGGGTTATCCGCTTGCTCAGCGCGCCCAGGCTTTCATTGTCCTGGGCGGTGTCACATCTCTTGTCCTGCTGGCGAAGTTCTTCGGGAGTCGTTCGGCAGCGCCGACGCGCTTCCATGCCATCGCATTTGCGGTTCCGCTGGTCGCAATTGTGGCACTCGACAGTTACGACAGCCTTGGAATGCGAACCTACCTCGTCGGAGCATGCACCCAGCTCCAGGCGCAGGGACCAGGGCCAGACCTACATTTCGTCAAAACGGCCGCCGCCCGGAAGTTCGGCTGGAACTGGACATTCCCGATCGTCAGCATCCTGATCAGATCGCCCACCAGTCGAAAGCTGCTGACCGATCCGGACTACCATGGATGGATCCCTTTCGATCCAAAACAACCGCTTCCCGAGATCGATGCATTCAAGACCGACGGAACGTTCTGCGGCGCCTGAAGCCGCTATCGAAGCAGTGGCGAGAGGCGCCTGCGGCGCTCCAATGCGCACGGAATATGCGCGAATCCGGCTCATGTGGTACATTCGCCTGCTGACGACACGGGCAGTCACGCGCTGGAGCGGAGTTCCCGATTCGCCGCTCTATCTGTGCTTTGCCGTCGTCCTCGGCACTCTGACTGCCGGATCGATCCTTGGCTGGCACAACGTCGACCCTCGAAATCTGGGCTGGATCCATGCCGATCCGTCCATCTACCAGGCCGGATGGGAGTTTCTCAGGCATTCGCGCAGGATATTTCCCCCGACATGGATCGACGACCTCAACTATCCATTCGGCATCTCGGCCGCCTATCTGGACGTAATTCCGCTCGTAGCGATTCCGCTGCGTCTGGCTTCAAATATTTTGCCGGACAATTTTCAGTACCTGGGCCTGTTTGCGGTGGCCTGTTTCGTGCTGCAGGCCTGGTTCGGATTCAAATTGGCGTCCAGATTCACCAACGACAGGTTCGTCATTTTCTGCGGCGGCATGTTCTTTCTGGAATCGCCTATCCTGTTGACGCGCCTTTATGGCCAATTCTCGCTGTCGAGCCAATGGCTGATTCTTGCCGCTTTCTACTACTACTTTCAGCCGCTCGCTGGCAAAACGCTTTTTCGCTACGTCGTGCCGTTCGCCGCGCTTGTGGTCATCGCCGGAGGAATCACGCCATATCTGGCAGTCATGGTGCTCGCCATCGGCGCCTGCGCTCTCGGTCGCAATTGTTTGGATACCGTTCGAAGCGGGATCGCAACGCCGACGGAATTGCAACCCGATGGTCGCCGCGCCGTTCTCCGGCTCGTCGCCGGCCGCGTCTCCTGGGCAATCGGGCTAGCCGGACTGATGGCTGCGTCCATGGCATTTTTCGGCTTTATCACGTTGGGCCAGGGATCGCAGTTCGCCGGCGGCGGCTACACGGTCTACTCGATGAACCTTGTCTCGCCGTTCAGCCCGCTGCCCTTCTACGGATATCTTCCAACGCTGCCGGGGCAGGGTTTTGCCGGTTATAACTATCTCGGCTTGGGCGTCCTGTGTCTGCTTTTCGTTGTTGTAATTCGACATCCCGCAAGGCTGAAAGAACTGGGGAATTCCTCACTTCTTCCGCTGGTTTGCCTGTCGCTGATCCTCACGGTTCTCGCGCTGTCGGTGAGGATCAGCTTTGGATCGGCGGTACTCTTCACAATTCCCGTGCCGCGTTTCCTGTTTCAATGGCTTTCGGTGTTTCGTTCGTCGGGTCGCTTTTTCTGGCCTGTGCATGATCTGCTGCTCTTGGGAGCGATCGTCGGCGCCACATCGTTATTTCGCGCACGCTGGATGTCGCGCGCAGCGTTGGCGGCTGCGTTGCTTCTGCAGCTGTACGACACCGCTCCGATCCGAAACGGCGTTGCGGCCCAGTACCGCATTGCCTATCCGGATCCTTTGACCGCCGCGGTTTGGGCGACAATCCCGAAGTCCAGCAGGCATCTCGTCATCCTGCCAGCCGCGCAGTGCGTTCCGTGGCTCGGCCCGGAGCGCGATCCCGCGTGGCCCTGGTTTGCCCGGCTGGCGGCGAGGAGCGGAATGACGCTGAACAGCACCCATTCGGCGCGACCTTCGGCTGCCAGCAAAGCCTTCAATTGTTCCAGACTGCCTGAGATCCTGATGCGCGACGGCCCTGCCCGCGACACCGCGTACGTGTTAAACGATCAGTATGCCTTGCGTCTCCTCGATCGTTTCCGCCGCACGCATTATTGCCGCCGTGTCGACGGCCTCAATCTATGCACCTACGATCCCGCGCGGGCGCCGCTGTCCCGCCTCCTCGTCCGGAAGCTGCTGCCGCCATAGCGCCCCGGACCCGGGTTCGGAACTATCGAGAATTTTCGTTCTGTCATAAAATCGGGACGCTGTAGGCTGAGCGAGTCGCGAGGGGCAAATGGACGTCAAGGAAGAGGAGTTGCTGGGAGGGTCGGTCGGCGACCACTGGTATTACCGCTCCAAGCGGCTGGCCTTGGATTCGATGTTGCGGGGCGTTCCGTTCCGCCGGGTGCTCGATATCGGCGCGGGGTCTGCGATTTTTTCGAAGCATCTTCTGGAGTGCGGCGCAGATTGCGCCCTGTGCGTGGATTCCGCCTATCCGGGCGATCGCAGCGAATCCTGCGGCGACAAGACGATCCGGTTCGCCCGGGAAATCGTCCCGTGGAGCGCCGATCTCGTGCTGCTGATGGACGTGTTGGAGCACGTCGACGACGACGTGCAGTTGATCAAATCGAGCATTGCCAGCGCCGCCGCGGGCGCCTTTGTACTTATCAGCGTTCCCGCCTTCCAGTCGCTCTTCTCCGCGCATGACAGGTTTCTCGATCACAGGCGCCGCTACACGATTCGGTCTCTCGAAGCGGTGGTGAAAGCGGCAGGCCTGAAGATCGTCTCGTCGCGGTATTTCTTTGCCATAATCCTGCCGATCGTTGCGGCCGTTCGAATGCTTCGGCGCAATGGGGCGCCCAAAAGCAGCCTCATGGTGCATTCGGGCCTTGTGAACGCCCTGCTCACTCTTGCGCACCGCGCAGAACTGCCCTTTTTCCGGTACAACCGCATCGGCGGCCTGTCGATCTTCTGCCTGGCGCAAGTACCGTGACCGGCGAGATCGGCCTCCTGTCCGTCGTCGTTCCCGTTTTCGATGAGGAAGCGGTAATCGCGGAATTCAACC
>JBOGLY010000400.1:0-3734 GCA_050746425.1 Acidobacteriaceae bacterium | reverse complement strand
GCTTACTCCGGGTCACCGCGGCGATTTTAATAAACGACCGGATGGTGCGCTCGGCGGACGGGAAACATGTTACGTGGGTGCCGCGGACGCCAGCGGAGATGCGCGAAATCCAGCAACTGGCACAGGCCGCGGTCGGCTTCAATATGGCGCGCGGCGATCAGGTCACGGTGCAGAACATCGGCTTCGCGAGCAATGCGACAGCCGCCAGTCCCGGTTTGGCAACGCGGCTAATCGCGACTGCGGGCGAGAACATGGGGTATCTGCGCTACGGCGTGCTGCTTGTGGCGTTTCTTCTGGTGCTGATATTTATCGTGCGCCCGGTCCTCGGCCAGATCAACCAATTGAGTTCTTCCGTGCAAACGCTGCCGGCGAACGGACATACGCCGCTTGCGTCGTTCGCATCCGGTGCCGCGCCCCTGGACCAGACTGAGGAGTTAAGTTTTGAGCGTCAACAGGCACGCGCCCAGGTTCTGTTCGATCACGTGTCGGATTATATGAAAAAAGAGCCGCAGCAAGGTACTCGACTGTTGCAGAGCTGGGTGCGCTCGGCCAACAAATCGTAAGGCGCATTCAATCGGGCGCCCGGTTAACGGCAACGCGAGTTTGTTCTTCGATCGGAAAAAGAAGGAGTTTGAAATATGGCAGCCTCCGCAGTGCAGGTTCCGGTGCAGGACGCAATTCAACCTGCGATTTCGGTGGAGACCAAGGGAAGGTTTCCGCAGAAGGAACTGACGCCTTTGCGGAAGGCCGCGGTGCTGATGATCACGGTCGGAGATGAGCTGGCGCGGTCCATTTATCAGAACCTTTCCGAGCGCGAACTGGAGATGTTGACCGAAGAGATTGCCGCCGTGCGGGATGTTAGCCCGGAGGTGGCAAGCGGGGTGCTCGAGGAATTTTATCAGTTGATCGAGACCCAGCAATACATGGTGCATGGCGGTCTGGAGTACGCGACCAAGCTGTTGGTGGACGCCTTTGGAAAGCAGCGCGCGGAAGATCTCTTGAGCCAGGTGAAGACCGCCCAGGAAGCGCAGCACGGCGATCTGGCCATGTTGCAGGAGGTCGATCCACAGCAGTTGAGCAAGTTCCTTGAAGGAGAGCATCCACAGACGGTTGCCTTGGTATTGGCGCATCTCGACCCTAAACGGGCATCGCAAGTGCTGAAGCAGTTGGCGGAAGGGCAAAGAGTGGATTCAATCCGGCGACTGGCGGAAATGCAGCAGTTTTCCCCGGAGATGGCGCAGAAGGTGGCGCTGGTTTTGCATAAGCGCCTGCTGTCGCTGGGAGACACGCATCGCAAATCCTATTCGGGATTCAAGGCGGTTGCGGACTTGCTGAATCGACTGGATACGCTGGCCGCCCGCGCCATTTTGGAACACATTGAAAAGGACGATCCGAAGCTGGCAATCAACATTCGCAATCTGATGTTTACATTTGAAGACCTTGTGACAGTGCCGGCGGCAAGCGTTCGCGAATTGATTTCACAGGTCGATAAGAAACAACTGGCGCTGGCGCTGAAGGGGACGAATGACGAACTGAAGGCACACCTGTTCAAGGCGCTGAGTTCACGCGCGGTGGAAATGCTGCTGGAAGATGTGGAAGTGCTGGGGCCGGTGCGCACGCGCGAAGTGATGCAGGCCCAGCAGGAGATTCTGAACCTTGCTCGAAAGCTGGAGGCAGACGGAAAGCTGATTCTTGCGACCGATAAGGAAGACGACCTGATGGTTTAAGCGATCGCTTGTATGAATTTCGCGGTATCGCAGCATTCGATCCCAGGTCTCGAAATCGAGACCTGGGGCACCCGGATTTTGAAGCGCCCGGCACGAAATTGCTGGGTCAACACGAAAGAGGAAAAACTTTGGCAGCCACACGAGCGGTTTCCCCCAGTCTGAACGAAGCCGAACCCCCTGGTGTTCCAGTTTTGGAGCGACTGCAATATCGAACGGCACAACCGAGTAAAGGACCCGGGACGGTTGCCGCGCGCGATTCCGCACTTGGCTCGACCGCAGCCTATCCGCCGGTCGCTCTTTTTCCAAGCCGCGGCGAAGAGTTCCCTGAGAGCGAAGACGGGCAGGAATCGGCGCACCGGCGGTTGCAGCCGGAGGCCGACTGGCAAAGTACGGTCGCCGCGCTGGAGAAGCGTTTGGCGGAGGAAAAGCTGGACGCCGCCCAGGCCATTGCCATGGCGCGGGAGCAAGGCCGTCGCGAAGCAGCGCAGGCAGTCGAGCAGCAAGCAGCCGCCGAGCAGCAGCGATTGCAACGACAGGTCTTTCAGGCGCTCGAAGAGTTCCGTCTCGAGCGGCAGAATTATTTCCACCATGTTGAAGCGGAAGTGGTGCGGCTGGCGCTTGCAATCGCAACGCGGGTGCTGCATCGAGAGGCGCAGATGGATCCGCAATTGCTTGCGGGGGCGGTACGAGTTGCGCTGGATAAGCTGGGAAATTCCAGCAACGTTGTTATGCGCGTTGCTCCTCGGGAGGTAGGCCAGTGGAAGGATTTCTTTCGTGTCGCTGGAAATTCCCGCGTTCAGCCCGGAGTTCTGGAAGATCCTTCGCTTGCTTCTGGCGAATGCGTGCTTGCGACCGAACTGGGCACCATTGAACTGGGAGTGCGGGCGCAGCTTGAAGAAATCGAACAGGGCTTTTTCGATCTGCTCGACCGGCGTCCGGCGGGAACTGGCGCGAAATCCACGAACGCAAGCCGCGGTTCTTCTTAATACTTGTTCCACGGAGAGATGATCCTGAGTTTTGCCGCACGAAAGGCGCGCTGGCGTAGTGCATGAGGGGAGGGAACGATGTCCGATCCTATGTTGACGGATGGATTTGGAGTGGACGCGATTTCCCTCTTCCAGCCGACTACGCGTCCGTTGCGCGAAGGACAGGAGCGGCGCGACAAAGACGCGCCCGCGTCCGAGACCGCATCGGGGGATACACTGCCCTCGCAGCCGGCGATTTTGCCGGAAGACCGCTGGGAACCAAATTCCGCACAGGATGACGAGGAAGATTATTCACGCGGTTGGTCTCCGACCGCCAACTGCATGAACAACGACAGCGAATTGATTTTCGATGACAACCTTGCCGCCGGTTCCGGAGATATTCTGAATGCTTATTTCCGTCGCCTGGAGAGGCGGCCGGCATGGCGATGGCACGGACGCGTGATCGAGGCTACCGGCCAGACCATCGAGTCGGAAGGCCCGTTCTGTTCCGTCGGTGAGTGTTGCGAAATTTTCGACCGCGAGGGAAACAGCCATCTCGGAGAAGTGATTGGTTTTCGCGGTCCGCATGTCCTATCGATGACTCTCGACTCCCCGGATGGCATTCGCTTTGGCGATAGCGTCGCCGCGTTGGGAGAGACGCCATCGATCGATGTGGGAGACGATCTGCTGGGGCGCGTGCTGAATGCCCAGGGCTGTCCGCTCGACGGCGGCCCGAGATTGCGAGTGAAGGAAAGCTGGCCTCTCGAAAGGGCGATCCCGCAACCGATGGACCGGGTGCCGATTCAGACCCGGCTAGGCACCGGCTTGCGCGCAATCGATGGGTTGCTCACAGTGGGACGTGGGCAGCGCGTGGGAATTTTCGGCGGTTCCGGCGTTGGGAAGAGCACCTTAATCGGCATGATGACGCGGAATACTGCCGCCGATCTGACGGTGGTGGGGTTGGTGGGCGAGCGTGGCCGTGAGGTGAGGGAATTTCTGGAAGACAGCCTTGGCGAGCAGGGACGGAAGCGTTCCGTGGTGC
>JBOGLY010000399.1:0-3740 GCA_050746425.1 Acidobacteriaceae bacterium | reverse complement strand
GAGAGAAATATTCCAGGCGCTCGTGTCTTTTCCTTCCTTCGATACTTTCAGTTGAAGGCGGCATCTCTCAACTTTCAAACTACGGCGCGGTCGCCTGCATTTACATCTTTTGACCTCGGCTCTCAAGTTACTTGCGTTTCATATTTTTGCAGGGACTGAGGTGCGGCAATGGAGAAGCTGATCGTAGTAGGAAACGGGATGGCAGGCGTGGCGTGCGTGGAGCAGATCCTGAAGCACGCGCCCAAATTCGACATCACGATCTTCGGCGACGAAACGCATCCCAACTACAATCGCATCCTTTTGTCTTCCGTACTGGCGGGAGAAAAGTCCGCCAGCGATATCGTACTGAACGATATGGAGTGGTATCGCAAGAACAACATCACAGCGCGCCTTGGCGTTCGCATTGTGTCCATTGATACAGCGCTGAAGGCGGTGACCGGCGACGACGGCAGCGTCACTGAGTTCGACAAACTGATTCTGGCGCTGGGCAGCATTCCGTTTATCCCACCGATGGAGGGAACGAAACGCGATGGCGTGTTTGTGTTCCGCACGCTGGACGACACTCGTTCGCTGATGGAACGGGCGCGGCCCGGCATGAAAGCCGCGGTCATCGGCGGCGGTTTGCTCGGCCTGGAAGCCGCGCGCGGCCTGCAGGTACAGGGCTGCGATGTCTCTGTCGTGCACCTGATGAACTCGTTGATGGAGCGCCAGCTGGATATGACCGGCAGCGCCATGCTGGCCCGTCAGATGGAACGCATGGGCGTGAATGTGCTGCTCGGCCGCAGCACTTCGGCCATTCTAGGCAACGGCAAGGTGGAAGGGCTGCACTTCAAAGATGGAAGCACGCTGGATGCGGAAATGGTCGTTGTCGCTGCGGGCATTCGACCTAACGCCGAACTAGCGAAGCAAGCCGGGATCCAAGTCAATCGCGGCATCGTTTCCAATGATTATCTTGAAACCTCACATCCGGACATTTATGCGGTCGGGGAATGCGTGGAGCATCGCGGCACGTGCTATGGCCTGGTCGCTCCGTTGATCGAACAGGGAAAAGTTCTGGCGGCCACCATCACCGGCAACCGCGGCCCAATCTTTGAGTCGGCGCTGATCGCCACCAAGTTGAAGATCATGGGGGTCGAAGTTTTCTCGGCGGGCGAGTGGGATGAGAGCAAGGACGCGGAAATGGAAGTGGTGCGATTTGAAGATCCTTCCATCGGGCTTTATCGCAAGCTGGTGTTGAAGAACGGCCGGCTGGTTGGCTTTATTCTGGTCGGCGACACCGCTGACAGCCCGCGTTATCTCGACTGGCTCAAGACCAAAAAAGATCTTTCGCAGAAGCGGCGTCATCTGCTCTTTCCGCCTCCAGCGGAGGATGCGGGGCTGGACCTGGCCCAGATGCCGGAGAGCGAAACCGTCTGCGGATGCATGGGCGTCACCAAGGGCGAAATTATTCACGCCGTGCACAGCAAAGGGATCAGTACGCTGGCGCAGTTGAAAGAGTGCACGCGCGCTTCCACCGGCTGCGGAAGCTGCACCGCGATGTGCCAGCAATTGCTGAAAACTGTCGTGCCGGACTTTGAGGAGGAGGCCAGAAAAGTTCTCTGCAAATGCATTCCTTTCCCGGAGGACGAGCTACGCCAGATTCTCCGCAGCCAGCATTTGAAGTCGGTCCACGACGTGCTTGAAATCTACGGAAATGGGCTTGGCTGTGAAATTTGCAAGCCTGCGCTGAGCTACATGCTCGACGTGATCTGGTGCGGCGATCACGAAGAAGACCGTTCAGCGCGGTTCATTAACGACCGCGTGCACGCCAACATCCAGAAGGACGGAACTTTTTCTGTCGTACCGCGCATTCGCGGCGGAGTCACCTCGGCAGCGGAGTTGAGAAAGATTGCCGACGTTGCGGACAAATACAACGTACCGATGGTGAAGATCACGGGAAGCCAGCGCATTGATCTTCTTGGCGTCGCCAAGCGCGACCTGCCTGGCATCTGGGCCGATCTCGGCATGCCTTCCGGACAGGCCTATACGAAGGGCGTTCGCATGGTGAAGACATGCGTAGGCGCGGAATATTGCCGGTTTGGCGTACAGGATTCGACTGCCGCAGGAATCGAGTTGGAGAAGCGCTTTGAAAATCTTTTCACACCGCACAAATTCAAGATGGCCGTCGTCGGCTGCCCGCGCAACTGTGCCGAGGCGACAGTAAAGGATGTTGGACTCGTCGGACAAGAAGGCAACTGGCAGGTTGTCGTTGGGGGCGCGGCTGGGAAAAAGGTCCGCAAAGCTGACCTGTTGGTCACAGTCGAAACAACCGAAGAAGCATTGGAGGCCGCTGCATTGTTTTTCCAGCATTATCGCGAGCACGCGAATTACCTGGAGCGCAGCTACGACTTTATCGAGCGTGTGGGCATCGACAAGGTGCGCAAGGAAACCGTTTACGCGTCCGACGACCACAAGCGGCAATTGCTTGAACGTCTGCACAAGGCAAAGGCGCTGTCCTATGACGCGTGGCTCGAAGGAGACAAGCCCCGTACGTCCAGTCAGTTTGTAGAAATTCAACCGCTCGAAAAAGTGGAGGCATTATGAATCCGACAGTACAATGGGTCTGCGTAACGCGGCAGGATGGCATTCCACTGCGCGAAGGCCGCGCCGTCCGCCTTGGGAACATTGAGGTCGCCATCTTCAACCTGGGCGATCGCGTGGCCGCAGTCGAAAATCGTTGCCCCCACCGGAACGGTCCTCTCAGCGAAGGCATGCTTTCCGGCGGGTCCGTGGTTTGTCCGCTACATAGCTGGAAGGTTTGTCTGGATACAGGCGCAGTGGCGAAACCGACGGAAACGGCAGCCTGCGTGGCCACATACAAAACGCGTTTGGAAAACGGGTTGGTGTATGTCAGCATTCCGATCTGGAGCGGCGAGATCTCCGCGGCCGCGGAAGCGCTGGAGATTGAGACCACTGTATTGCCCGCAGCCACCGTGGAATTGCAGCTAGAATTATGAGCATGGATGCAGGGGTCCACGTTCACCGACGCGCCGCGAAAGTATGGGACGAGATTCCGTTCGCAGCAGGTTGCGATGAAAAAGCGCGAATCAATACCCTTATTTATTCGTTGCCACCGAATTTCCTTTTGAGCATTGCCTGAAACAGTCTGTATCCATGCGGCCGTATCAGCAATGGCACAACTGTCTGTAAGGAGTGGAATGCCACAGACAAATTTCCAGGGATTGCGCGTGCTGGCTCTTGAAGCAAGACGGGCCATCGAGATCGCGAAGTTAATCCGCGCCCATGGCGGAGAGCCCATGGTGGCGCCGGCGATGCAGGAAGTTCCGCTGGAATCCAACGAGGCGGCACTCGAATTCGCCGATGCGGTCATGCGAGGCGAAATCGATATGGTTATTTTTCAGACGGGAGTCGGAGTGCAAACGCTTCTGGAAATCGTAGAGCTGCGCTACCCCCGCGAAGAATTTCTGGCAGAGCTTCGAAAGATCAACATTGCCGCGCGCGGTCCCAAGCCCGTTGCTGCCCTGCGGAAGTTCGACGTTCCCGTCGCGGTTTCCGCGCCCGAGCCTTGCACGTGGAGGGAAATGATGGGTGCCATCAGCGCCCGGTTCGGCGCTTCCCTCTCTGGGCAGCGAGTCGCCGTTCAGGAATATGGAGTCGCGAATACTGAGCTGCTCGACGCCTTGTCCGCAGCGGATGCAAAAGTCCTTCGGGTGCCTGTCTATCAATGGGCGCTTCCGGAC
>JBOGLY010000398.1:0-3744 GCA_050746425.1 Acidobacteriaceae bacterium | reverse complement strand
CTCGCAACCAAAGCCAGCTAACCAGCGGAACATTGTCGCACGCACGGATAGGTGCGGCGCAGACAGGGCAGTGTGAGGCTGGCGTGACAATCGACCGATGAGCGGGAAGCCGGACGATACAGACATTCAAAAAACTGCCGAATGCCAGACCGACCAGCAGCGCGGCCGCGACCAGCGCCGAAACGGGAATGGATGGGAAAAGGGGCACGCAGCCGCAGTATACGCAGAGAAGCGGCAATCGCGTGATTTTGTAGGTTGCAAGAAATGACTTCCAGGTCTTATCCGCCCGAAGAGACTTGGGGCGCCCAGATTTCGCAAGGCGCAAGCGCCCTCATCTGGGCAAGCTTGGCTTTGGTGAATGTGGCAGGGACGATAAGATGTGAAACATGGAACCACCATCGAATGCATACTCCCCCGCAGACGCCGCGGTTGCAAGGTCGTCACGTCCATTGCAACCAGACGCATTGGAAACTTCTTTCGCGCGTGCTGTAGCGATTATGGCGCAATTGCGCGCGCCGGGCGGATGCCCATGGGACCGCGAACAGACGTTCGATTCCATTCGCAGATTCACGCTGGAAGAGACGTATGAGGTTCTGGATGCGATTGAGCGCAAGGACTGGCCAGGGCTGAAGGATGAGCTTGGCGATTTGTTTTTGCAAGTGCTGTTCTATGCGGAAATGGCGCAGGAAGCGGGGCATTTCACGTTGCTGGAGGTGATGGAAAATCTCAGCGAGAAATTGGTTCGCCGCCACCCGCACCTATTTGCAAATCGGGAAGGCGTCGAAACCTCGGCGCAGGTGCTTAAGAATTGGGAAGAGATTAAAAAATCCGAGCGCGAGGGAAAATCAAACCGACGAGAGACATCCATGCTGGACGCAGTGCCGCGCTCGTTGCCGGCGTTGATGGAAGCGGGCAAACTGGGCAGCAACGCAGCGTCGATCGGCTTCGACTGGAACAGCACCGAGCCAGTTTTCGACAAGCTGCAGGAAGAATTGAATGAGTTGCGACAGGCAATCGAGTCGGGCAGCAGTCAGCAACAGGAGGAAGAATTGGGAGACGTGCTGTTTACGGTGGTGAATCTGGCGCGCAAGGTTGGGGTGAATTCAGAATTCGCATTGCGCGCGTCGAACGCGAAATTCCGCCGCAGGTTTGCCGCAATGGAAGCATCCTCATCGGCGGCATCGTCGCTTGCGGAGCTTGCTCCCGAGGAATTGGAGAAGTTATGGGAGGGCGCAAAGGCCCTGGAACGAGAGGCCGTCGCCGGTGAGTGAGCCAATCGAAAAAATTGAAGTCCGCAAGATTGTGTCCATTCCGGAGATGGAAGCCTGTGTCCAATTGCAACAGTCCGTCTGGCAATTTCGCGACCTGGATATTGTTCCGCGCAGAATGTTCGCGGTTGCCAATGCAGTTGGCGGTCAGGTGTTGGGGGCGTGGGATGACGGCAGGCTGACGGGATATGCATTGGCGATTCCGGGCCTGCGCGACGGCCGGCCGTATTTCCATTCGCACATGCTGGCGGTCGCGCCGGAGTATCGAAACCGGGGCGTTGGAAGGATGCTGAAAATGGCGCAAAGGGAGGATGCGCTGGAACGTGGAATTGGGTTGATCGAGTGGACCTTCGATCCGATCGAGATCAAAAACGCATTTTTCAACATCGAGAAGCTGGGTGCGATCGCGCGTCGATATACGCCGGACTTTTACGGCGCTTCCACGTCGCCATTGCACGGCAATCTTCCCACGGACAGGCTACATGCCGAATGGTGGTTGAATTCCGAGCGAGTCCTGTCGCTGGTTTCCGGAGCAGGTTTGCCGGAATATCCGATAAAAGAAACTGTAACTGTTACATATATAAACAATGGCTCGCACGCCACGGACCACTCCCAATCTGGATTGGCGTTAGAATCGCTATTGAAGGTCAGGCGAGAGTTTTTGGCGGCATTTTCCACCGGACTCGTCGTATTGCGGTTTCAGAAGTTGCCCGGCGAATCCGCTGCTTATCGGCTTGGCCATTGGAACGAAAAACAATAGAGCGGCCAATGAAGAGCATGGCGGAAATTGAGATGCACTTGTGGCGTTGCTGACATTTGTCGAGCCCTGGGGGGAGTCTTTGTGAAGATTGAAAGTGTCGTCCTGCGCGAAATACGAATGCCGCTGTTGCAGCCTTTTGAAACCAGTTTTGGACGCACCACCGAGCGGCGCATTCTGCTGGTGGAAGTCGAGTCCGAAGGGGTGACAGGATGGGGCGAATGCACGGCCGGCGAGCACCCCAGCTTTAGCGGGGAATGTACCGATACAGCCTGGCTGATTGTCGCAAACGAACTGGTCCCGGCGCTGCTTCACGCGGAGATCGATTCGGCCGGTATGTGTCCCAAGGTATTCAGTCACGTCCGCGGAAACCGAATGGCGAAAGCCGCGCTGGAAAACGCCGTCTGGGACGCCGAGAGCCAACAACTCGGAATGCCATTGTGGGAGTTGCTTGGCGGTGTCAGGAAAAAAATTCCGTGCGGAGTTTCGCTGGGCATTCAGTCCTCGATTGAAAAATTGTTGGAGATTGTTGAAAAGGAATTGGCTGCCGGATATCAGCGGATCAAGCTGAAATGCAAGCCAGGCCACGATGTCCAGATGTTTGAAGCTGTCCGCGCGCGCTGGCCCGACATTGTGTTGAGCTGCGACGCGAACGGTTCATACCGGCTGAAAGACCAGGAGCTTTTGCGGTCCTTCGACATGTTCGGGATGCTGATGATCGAGCAACCGCTGTGGCACAACGATTTTTATTTCCACTCCCTGGTGCAACGCCAGTTGGAGACTTCGATTTGTCTGGATGAGTCGATTCGCAACCGCCGCGATGCGCTGGCGGCGATCGAAATGGAGTCCTGCCGCATTGTCAACATCAAGCTGGGCCGTGTTGGAGGGTTCAGCGAGGCGATCCGGGTGCATAACGTCACAGCGGAGCGCGGCATTCCTGCCTTGTGCGGCGGAATGCTGGAGACGGGCATTGGCCGCTCGCACAACATCGCGCTTTCCTCGCTGCAAAATTTTAAGTTGCCGGGAGATGTTTCCGCGTCGTCGCGTTACTGGCAGGAAGACATTATCGAGCCTGCGGTGGAGGTTTCGCCGAAGGGTGAAATCACGGTTCCGCAAGTTGCTGGCCGCGGGTTTGAAGTCAAGCGTGAACGCATCGAGAACCTGACCGTTCGCAGAGAACGATTCCACGCGCGGAACAAGGCCCATGCGGAGCCAGCCGGGGCGATGAAGGCTCGCGCATAGATCTTTCTGCGGAATGAATGCCGTTATTGAGTTTGCTCTTGAGACGCTGCTGGTATTTGTTGCATGTGCAGAAGCCATTCGATCGCGTCTGTGTATTTCCACCCGGGTGGCACTTTGTGGTAATCGCTCGCGGTTTCATCAACCAGGATCCGCAACGGCTTCAGCATCAGCGCCTTGCCGGTCATGTTCAGTTTCAGATGCGACAACTGCCAACCGCATTCCGGCGTGTACGCTTGTTCGATCGCGATCGTTCCTCCCGGATAGAGGATGCCCAGAATTCCCCAGCCATAATCCACGCGCCGGAAAAGATGGCCCTCGATCCGCACCACGCGTAAATCCGTCGGATCGATCCATATTTCGCCCCTGATTCCTGTTAAAACGCGGGCTTCCATGGTGGGCGGAGAGAACCGTGGGTTTGGAACAAAGGTAAGGCGAATCGCAACTCCCGTTGGGGTTTGGACCGAGCCGGAGAACTGG
>JBOGLY010000397.1:0-3749 GCA_050746425.1 Acidobacteriaceae bacterium | reverse complement strand
ATCTAAACGACAGAGGAAATCTGGGTGCCCCAGGTCTCGCCTTTGAGACCTGGGATTCCCGCCGGCAGAAACAACAATATCCATTCAGAGAACAAAAACCACAATGCAAACTTCATCCGATCCACGCGCACAACTGCTTCACCTGATCGCAACCCTGTCCTTTCGCCTGGGAGATTTCACTCTTTCCTCCGGCGCGCACAGCGACTACTACATCGACTGCCGCACCACCACGCTCCATGCCGAAGGCGGCCGCCTCGCCGGACTCGCGCTCTACAATCTGATTCGCCAGCACAATCTGCGCCCGCAGGCCGTTGGCGGCCTCACCATGGGCGCGGACCCGCTCGTCTCCAACATTGCCTCGGCCAGCGCGTGGGACCATCTGCAACATCCGGACGCTTTGCTCATCCACGGTTTTCTGGTCCGCAAATCCGAAAAGGCCCACGGCACCGCTCGCCGCATTGAAGGCTTTTCCGAACCCGGCGCTCGCGTTGTTATCGTCGATGATGTTTGCACCACCGGCGCCTCCACCATCCAGGCCATCGAAGCCGCCCGCGCCGCCAATTTTCAAGTCGTCGGCGTGCTCTGCCTGGTCGATCGGCAAGAGATGAACGGTCGCGACGCCATCGAAGCCGCCGCCGCAGGAGCGCCCTTTCTGCCGCTTTTTACCGCCAATGATGTTCGCGCCGCGCATATCGCATCCAAATAGTGTTGAGGGAAGTAGCCATGGACCAATGCACCCATCTCGATCAAATTCGCAATGTCGCTCCACGCACCCCACAGGGCTGCGAAGAATGTCTGAAGATCGGCGACGACTGGTTCCATCTGCGCCTCTGCCTGGAATGCGGTCACGTCGGCTGCTGCGACTCCTCGAAGAACAAGCATGCCACCAAACATTTTCATAAAACGAAACACCCCATCATCCGCTCCTTCGAACCGGGCGAAAACTGGGGCTGGTGCTACGTCGACCAAATGGAGCTGGACTTCTCCTGACCGGAGAACCGCCGCCCCACAGTAATTTTTTCCGGTCGGGACAATACAGCTATGCCCCTAAGACTCGAAACTTATACGCACCCGGCGTTTCGATGGAGAATTTTGTTCTTCCCGCAACAGCGAGCAAGTCTTGGTCCCCACTCACCAGCAAGTCCGCTTTTCCCACATAGGCCAGGTCGAGAAAAGGCTGGTCTTTGGCATCCCGGCAAACGATTGGGCATCGCCGCGTATTCTTGATGACCTCGCAATAGGGCACGTAATCGGCGAGCAGCTCGCGACGGTCCTCAACCGAAAGCTGGAACTTCGCGTATCCGAGCACCCGGCTGAGTTCCGTCGCGGTGGCTCCTGAAATAAGGGGGACAGCGGCATTCTCCCGCCAATGCGCCCGCAGCCACGCAAGGCTGCCGTTCGCAAAAAGCATTGCCGAAACAACGGTGGTGGTATCGAACACCACGCGAAGCCTCATGCCTTTTTTCGCGCCCAGGCAACCGCGGCCGCTACATCGCCTTCATCCACGCCAAGCGCGGCGAGCCGCGTGCGGACCTCCTCGGCGCGGCTCTTCTGCAGTGGCCGCAGAACGATGGAGACTCCGTCGGTAGTCACGTCGAAATATTCCACGCTACTGAACCGAGTGATGACCGCCTTCGGCAATGTGATCTGGTTTTTACTCGTCTTCTTGGCGAGCATCGCGACCTCTCCAATAATGTAAGGAATCCTTGTTTCACGGATATCTTACTACATCTTGCGTTTGCGGGGTGCCCCATTCAAGCCGAAATCGGGGCCCCCTACGGGCGACTGTTGCCCGTTGGGGTGGTTTGGCTTGAGTGGGATTGAAGAAGATTTGTCATCCCTACCTATGCGCGCCCGTTTGGGCGCGCATAGTCGAGGGACCTGCTTTTCCATTCGCATCGCGGCAATTTTGCGTTTGAAATAATCCCCCTCGAATCAACGTAAAATAAAAATTGCCATGATCCCCACTCTCGAATGGACCGACGCCGGCGTGCGCTTCCTGGACCAGACCAAGCTGCCGCTGGAAGAAACCTACGTCCTCGCCAAAGACTACCGCGCCGTAGCGGAAGTCATCCGCACCATGATCGTCCGCGGCGCTCCGGCGATTGGCGTCAGCGCGGCCATGGGCGTGGCATTGGGCCTGCAGCGCAGCCAGGCGGCCGACATCCCTCAACTCGACGAGGATCTAAAAATCATCTGCGACACCCTTGCCGCCACGCGGCCCACAGCCGTCAATCTCTTCTGGGGCATTGAGCGGATTCGGCAACTGGTGCGCGCCATGTCCCAGGAACCTTGCGCGAATGTTCCGCAAATTCAGCAGGCAGCCGTTGCCGAAGCCCGCCGCATGTACGACGAAGACATCGCCGCCTGCCGCGCCATGGGCGTGCACGGCGCAATGCTGATGCCTCGCTCCGGCGGCGTCCTGACCCATTGCAATGCGGGCGCGCTGGCAACCTGCGGCTACGGCACCGCTCTCGGCGTCATTCGCGCCGCCGTCGAACGCGGTCACAAACTCCATGTCTACGCCGACGAAACCCGCCCCTTCCTGCAGGGTGCGCGCCTCACCGCGTGGGAACTCCTGCACGACAACATCCCGACCACGGTGCTCTGCGACAACATGGCGGCCAGCCAGATGCGCGCCGGAAAAATCCAGGCCGTCATCGTCGGCGCTGACCGCATCGCCGCCAATGGCGACGTAGCAAATAAAATCGGCACCTACGGCGTCGCGGTCCTCGCAAAGGAGCACGGCATTCCCTTTTATGTCGCCGCGCCCTGGTCCACCATCGACATGGCCACGCCCACCGGCGAGCTGATCCCAATCGAGGAACGCTCCGCCAAGGAAGTCACGCATTTCAACGGCAAGCAGATCACGCCCCACAATGCAGGCATTTCCAACCCGGCCTTCGACGTAACTCCGGCAAAATATGTGACCGCTATTATCACTGAGAGGGGTGTGCTGCGCTCACCTTACCCGCAGTCGCTGCACGCGGCTGCAGAGGAGCCAATGCATCTGGTTCCGACAAAATAATCGAGCAATCCTCCGAGGTGGCAGAGTCGATGTGAGCATTTCTCCCGTTGGTGTAGAGAGAAAAGTTGTCATTCTGGGCGAAGCGAAGAATCTTTCCATTTCGCATTCTTCAACAATACAGAGATCCTTCGTTGCGCTCAGGATGACAAATGCTATTGCATCTGCACTCTATGGCAATACGAGAAATGCTATAGGTATGTCCATGGTCCCGGAAACGTGAGGCGTGGAACCCACTGTAAGGATAGGTAGTCTGGGGACGTCCCTCATTGGATTGCGGTGTTTTGCAGCACGCCGGCATTATGATGTGAAGGGGGAAATCACCGATGCCAAAATTTGTGATTGAGCGGGAAATTCCGGATGCTGGAAAGCTGTCGTCGGAACAACTACAGGCGATATCTCAGAAGTCGTGTGGCGTCCTGCAGCAGCTCGGACCGCAGATTCAGTGGCTCCAGAGCTATGTCACCGATGACAAGATCTACTGCGTGTACATTTCTCCGGATGAAGAAACCATACGCCGTCACGCGCAGCAGGGCGGATTCCCCGCCAACAAGATCTCGCGAATTCGGTCGACAATTGATCCGACGTCCGCCGAGTAAGCCGGTGTTCTGAGCAAAGTGTGAAGCAATGCGCTAATGGGTGCCGAGACGGAAGAAATTATTCAACCGCCATCGTCTTCAATTTGGCGCTCACAATCAACTTCGGCTCCGTTGCCGCCTGTACC
>JBOGLY010000396.1:0-3749 GCA_050746425.1 Acidobacteriaceae bacterium | reverse complement strand
TTCTAAGATCGTCCCCTTGGGCGCGCCATTCCTCATGTTTTGCTCTGGCAAAGATCGGAATCGAAGGGCTTCTTGCACCGAAGCGTAGACACCTCGGCTCCTGCAATAATGGCGCATCGGGCAGCACATTGGACTTCACGATTTGGACGGACGCGAACCGCAATGTGGCATCCCGTTCGGCCGTTGGCGCCGAGAATTCGAACTCAAGCCATACTTCGGCGCCGTGAACCGCCTAGCAACGATGTTGGCTCCGGGGAATCAGTGCACCGGCCTGTCATGGACCGACGATTCCTGTGGCAACCGCATCGACCAGACCACAACCGATGGCACCTGCGATACGTTCATCAGTCAGCTAACGGGAAATTGCTTCCCGCAGCAAGCGCGACCGACTGGTCCTGGAGCGGTAGAAGACGGCGCCCTGAAGGGCAGCTTCATGTCCCCCACCCATCGGGGGGCTGTCTCTCCAAAATCCAGCCGACCCGCCAATGCTAATGTAGAACCTCGACCAGCCGCCACGCAATGTAGGCCAGCGCGACCGATTCGCCCCAGTCGAATGCTTGAACGCGGTCGAGAAATTGCTTCCGGTGCGACGCTCCGATTTGCCAGTTGGGCCGTCGCTCGACAAGCACCCACACCACCAGGTGGATCAGCGCGAGAGCGGCGATCAGAGCGACCAGCACGCCCTGGCGTTCGACCGCTCCATAAATCACCGCCGCAAGATAATACAGCCCTTCAAATCGTGCCAGACCGGCCAACGTCAACCATGCTGACCGATCCCCTTCCGGTTTCCACGCGCGCTCAACCAGACGCCGACTCCTGAGGTGGACGGCCAGCATAATGAGTGTCCACAGCAGAAGGATCGCTGCCACGATCATCATCGAAAGCCTTTCTTGGCAAGCTGCCAGCCGAAGATCATCTTCGATTGCGCCGCCCAGGTACGCTACAGTAACACCGGCCGTCCGGTCGCGACTGCGATCCAGCCCAAGCATGTGGTGCTGGGAGAGGCGCGCCCAATCGGAAGGCAGGCGACCATATACAGAGGTGAAAAATCGGGTGGTGAAGAGCGTTTCGATCTGATCCTTGTGACCGGGGATCGCCCAGACGGGAGTCTCACTTGCGGTTCCACCCACCGTACGGTATTCTTCGCCCCGCTAAAGCAGCACGGCGTGCGCTTTGAATCCAAAAATCAGTAACAGAGGGCTTATGACACTTGGACGACGATTGTTCTGCGCAGCCGTATTCCTTTGCGTCGCCGCAACTCCTAGCCGGCTATGGCCCAGAGCACAGAATCAGGGGACAAAACCAGCGGCTTCGGCTAGCTTGCCCGGCCTGATCAGTACGGCGCATCTGAATCCTGCTTTGATCAGCCGGCTGAGCGAAATGCGCTTCAGCCCCAACGGCGCAAGCCTCCTGCTGCAGGACGATTCCTCGGCATACGTGATCGGAGCCAATCCGGTGGCGATGCAGCTTAATCTCGCCGCGAACCAAGTCCTGCCGATACGCTTTTCGGGCGATTCGAAGGAAGTGGTTGTTGCGACCCGCGGCATGCGTGTGGCGCGCTACAAGATAGGCTCCAAGAGCCAGACCGGTCAAAAGACTTTGGGCAGCGGCGGATGGTGTTATGCGGCGGCTCTCTCAGACGACGGAGAACTCTACGCGTGCCTTGACAACAACTCGGAGTTGAGCGTTTTTCGCACGCGCACGGGTGAACAAATTTTCAAAAAAACGATCGGCGAGCAGGAAGGGCCCGCGTTTCCCACTCCCGCGCCTTATCACTTGGGTTTGGCGCGGTCCGAACCTTTTGGCTATTTCCTGACTACTCGCTACACGCCGCCGGAAGCGGTGACCGCTGCCATGCTGAATTTTTCAGCCGACGGCCACTACCTGATTGCGCGCAGCAAGGTTTTCCGGCAGCCGGCGGAATTGATCGACCTGCAAACCAGAAAGACAATTGGAATGCCCAAGGCGCTCCGCGAAGCCGCCGATAGCGGCACGGTGACTTTCGTTTCTCCCGATCGCGTGGTGGCTACCACCCTGGGAAACAAGAACGGCCCGGAATTGCTGTCGTTTCCGGCAGGTGACACGGTCGGGAAACTCGATTTCTCCGGCTTCCTGAGTGCGACAGATAATCCACGGTACGTGATCGAAGTTCCTCTGAACATGAGCGGCTCGAAACTGGTGGATCTGAGGACAGACAAGGCAGTCGCTCGGCTTTCCATGGGCACCAACGACGTAAGCAACAAATTGATCGCCTCCTATACACAAGACGGTTTGCTGACGTTGACGCGGATCGGGGGGACCAAGCCCCTTATGCGCGTGCGAATTCCCGTATCTCCGCTGCCCCTGTTGAGAGTCGCGGCAGTTTCGCCGGGTCTGGGCACGATCGCGTTGGGAATCGATGGCAACGCCGGCGTTTACAGCGTGCAGACAGGCAAGCTTGTGACGCCGCTGGTAGGGCTGAAGGGAGCCTGGTTTCCCAATGACCAGATCGCCTATCTTCGGTCTTCAGGGACCCACCCGGGCACGTCCACTATCGAAAGGATGGAATTGAAGAGCGGAGCCACTGTGAATCTGGGGACGGTTCCAGATATACCCTATCAAAACGAGACGATCTCTTCGGGAACCGTATTGTTAACACATTTCGTGAAGCCGCTAGCGCCGGGCCAGATGCCGGCCATGGGAGGCGTTAGTTTTCCTTACGAAATACACGCGCTCGATCCGGCGAACGGCAAGCAGCTTTGGGGGCGTGCATTCGCAATCGATCCTTACAGCCAGACTCCGCAGATTAAAAGCACTCCAGTGGTGTACACAGATCCGCAAGGCGACCGAATCGTGCTTGGCTGGGGAGCGAAGACCGAAGGGGCGAAACATGCAGCGGACCAAAGTGCCGCGGCGAAAAGCATGATGAAGAAAGCCAAGCTCACCGACCACGATTCGTTATTCGAAGTGCTCGACGCACGCAGCGGCAAAACCATTGGCGCGGCGTTGGTACAAACTAGCGCTGGGCCAGACACATTCGACTCGGTTTTCTCAGAGGGCGATTGGCTGGTTATGGCCAAGGACGGAAGGCGCGTCAGCGTGGTCTCGCTTTCGACAGGCGCGGACGTCGCACAGGAAACGGGATATCTCCCGGCGATTTCCCCTGAAGCGGGTCTGCTAAGCGTCGCCGGGGACTCAGGGAACCTAACAATCACCGACCTCAAGGCGCCGGCTCAAAAGCGTCAATACACTTTTCCGAGCAACGTCGCGTACTCGCACTTTTCAGCGGACGGCAAGCGCCTGCTGGTGATGACCGAAGATCAGACCGTCTACGTCCTCGACGTTGGCGCGCAAAACGCACCGCAGAATTGATCTAGACATCGCATCACTTTGGATAATTCGGAAGCGCTTCAGACCTGCGAGGTCGCGCCGTCCGCGGACACCGACGCGAGGTGGCGGCGGCGCGCCCATCCAGGACGCAGGCGATCCATATACAGGTAAACCACGGGAGTGGTGAAGAGCGTCAGCATCTGACTGACGATCAGTCCGCCCACGATGCTGATGCCTAGCGGGCGGCGCAGCTCCGAGCCCATGCCGGTACCGAGCGCCAGAGGCAAACCGCCCAGTAGCGCAGCCATCGTAGTCATCATGATCGGACGGAAGCGCAGCAGGCAGGCCTCGTGAATCGCATCGAGCGGAGACTTCCCTTCCTTGCGCTCCGCGTCGAGCGCGAAATCGATCATCATGATCGCGTTTTTCTGCACGATGCC
>JBOGLY010000395.1:0-3762 GCA_050746425.1 Acidobacteriaceae bacterium | reverse complement strand
GGCACGCACGGCGTGGCAATGCGCACATTGTCGCTGCCTCCGACGTTCAGGTTTCCATCCATGTAGTAAATTCCCGGTTTGAAAATGGCCATATCATTCGCGTTCAAATTGATCGCGCTCGAATAATAGCCGGGTTCAAATTCCAGACAGCCCGAGTGGGGCGTCTGGTCCCTCACATAATTCGTCGGAGAATGGTCCGGGCAGCCATCCTGCCCATACACCACCACATGAGGCTCGCTCGCGGTGGTGGACAATGGCGGCTTGGTCGGCGCGGCCACTCCCGCGTAAGGATCAGGAACAGGCAGCGCCGCCGCAGTCCATCCGCCGGTGGTGCCGCCGTTGAAGCCTCCACCCGGACATGTCGCTTGCGACGGCGCAGTCGAGGGTCCTCCCACGACGCCGACGCTGGAGCCGGTGCCCTCCGGTCCGCCTTTGCTGGTATCGATCCACGCCGAAGGCTCGCAGTCGATCGCCTTCGCATTGGTGGAATTCACCTGCAATCCGCGCGGCGGGCCACCCAGAATGTTGAAGGCCGCTCCGCCGGAATAATAGAAGGCCGAGGCAGCCGAGGGGCTTAACACAATCATCGGCGCCGCCTCCGCGATTTGCGTCGTCCCGCAGGTGCATGATGCCGCGACTTTCTGGTAGCTCGTTCCATGGATCGTGAACAGGAAATGAGTTTTTACGTTCTCCGTCACCACGACGTTGAGAAACGGGTACGACGTGATCGCGCTCGGCGGCGTGGTCACGCCGGCGACAGACGCGGGAAAGCTCCACGTAACGGAATTGGAAGGACTGTTTGCCAACATCCCCGACCCGTTATAGCCGTTGGCATTGGCATAAAAACAAATCGAGCCCGTGCCCGACGCGCAATCGCCAGAGGTTCCCGGCGTGAAACCCATGTTCGGCATCGCCAGCCCTGCCGCCAATGCCTCCATGTCTGTCGCGCCAGCCTGACAAGCCGCGTCCGCCGCCGTTTGCGCCGCCTGCCGGTGGAACCACAGGCTGGTCAGGTCGACCGCGAATCCCACCACCGCCAGCAGAAAAACCGCCAACATCAACAACATCGCAATCATGATCTGGCCGGATTCACGGCCGTTCGGCGCGGGTAAAATCTTGTCGCAGAATTTGCTGCTTCTCTTTTCTTTTTCCATCGTTGTCCGCCTCCAGCGCTTCAATAGCTGATTCGCCCCTGCGCGCTTAACTCGACAGAGTGCAGAATCCAGGGCAGCTTGATGTAGGGCACATAGGTGTAATCGACGGTCACATTCACGCGCGACGACGGCGCGGAAGAAAGGTCCGGATAACTGACCTGGACCGTCATGTCCGACAGGTTGTGGAACGACATTGCGGCAGCGTTGTCCACCACCGCCACCACATTTGCCCCCGACAGGTCCGCGCAGCCGATGCTCGGCCCGCTGCAGTTGCCGCTGTCGGTGCCATGCACAATCGCATAGCGCACGCCCTGGCGCGCCGCATCTCCCAGAACGCTGTAGGTGTAGGTCATCATGCACAACTCGAAGAACCAGAACACCAGCGGGACCACGACCAGCAGAGACAGCGCCGTCTCAATCACCAGCGAGCCTTCTTCGGAGCTGAAGCGCCCGCGCGCGCGCTTGCGCCCCGGCCGGCGCCGGAAGAGGCCGCGAAATGGATTCAGCGCCATCATCTAGTCCAACGCCCTCATCGAAACTTCGCGATGAAATTTCAGTGACGGCAGCAGCGAATAAGAAAAGAAGCTGAGAGGAATCGGCGGCTGCACGGTGTAGGTGACATCCACTCGATTCAGATAGAACGTTGGCGCTTCCGGATCGGCGGCGGGAGCGAAAGTCGTCCCTGCCGGCCCATAGCTGGTGCAGTCGGTCAAATTGCTGTTTACTCCGTTGATCTTCGAACACACCTGCACCGTCGTTGTCGTTGACGAGCTGGCGAGGCTGGATAAATCTCCCACAGCCAGGGCTGCGACGGATGTGTCGGTCGCGATTGGCCCGGCCGCCGGCAACGCAGCTTGCGCCGGGGAGGCAAAACCCTGAATGGAATACTCCGCAGCGTTGCGCGAAGCCGAGGTGAGGTTCGCGATGACGACGAAAAAATATCCAAAGTCCACGGCATAGGCAAGCAGCAACACCAGCACCGGCACAAAAATCGCCGTCTCGATCAGGCTCTGCCCACCCTCGCCGTGAACTACCCACCTGCGTCCACCTAGTCGCATCCGTTGAAGCCCTCTCGCGTTTCGCCAGAATTTAACGGCGATTCGCATGGTTACTACGCCCTCGACATCCGGTCACCTTAGTAACCATGCCGTCCGACGCAATTTCTCAATCTCGACCGATATAGTGAGTGATCATCTTGCTTCAAACATCGGCTGCTGAGACAGGAATTCACATCTCCAATGGTTACTTGCGTAATTCAACCCGAGAAAATCGCGGCGCATCGGCGCGTCCCAAAATGGTTCGCGAGGCTCTTCGGCTTCCCTGTCCTGCTTGCCGTCCTCTTCGCGTTGTTCGTATTTCTGGCAATCCCAAAAAAAATCGCCGATCCCGACATCGGATGGCACCTTCGCAATACCCAGGTCCAGCTTCAAACTCACGTCTTCCTGCGCCACGACATCTATTCCTTCACCACTCGCGGAAAGCCTTGGATGGACCATGAGTGGCTCTCGGAAATTCCCTTCTATCTGGCCTGGCGAGCGTTTGGTCCGCGCGGAATTTTCCTGGTCATGGCCGGCGCGATTGAAATCATCCTGCTCGGCATCTTCGGCCTGGCCTACATGGAATCGAAAAGCGTCAAGGCCGCCTTTGTCGTTTCTTTTGTCGCAACATTTCTCGCCGGCGTCTCTTTCGGTCCGCGAACGCTCTTGTTTGGCTGGATTTTTCTTGTCATCGAGCTGGCCTTGCTCTCAAGTTTTCGCCGCGGCCGCGATTTCCTCTGGGCATTGCCGTTGTTGATTCTGGTGTGGGTCAATGCCCACGGTTCATGGATCATCGGACTGGTCGTACTCGGTCTCTTTTTTCTAGCTGGCTCGGTCGAAGGCACCTGGGGATCGATCCAGGCGGTCCGCTGGAGCCGCACTCAGTCGCTGAAGCTTGCCTGGATCTCCCTGCTCTCGACGCTGGCAGTGTTTGTCAATCCCTATGGTTGGCGGCTCCCACTTTATCCGTTCGACATGGCATTCCACCAGAAGCTGAACATCGCCAGCGTGCAGGAATGGAAGAGCCTCGACTTTCACTCCCCGCGCGGCAAGATCGTTCTGGCGATCATGGCATCTGCCATACTGCTGCAACTGGTCCGGCGCAGAAAGTGGATGCTGCATGAGGTCCTGTTCCTGCTGGTCGGCACCTACGCCGCGCTGACCTACACGCGATTTCTATTTCTTGCCGCCATTTTGATTGTGCCGTTCTTCGCGCAGGACATTTCACAGTGGATGCCATACCACGCGGACCGCGATAAACCGTGGTTGAATGCGCCCATCATTCTTGGCGCAGTGGTGGTGATGTTTTTTGTTTTCCCCACCAATCGCCAATTGAGCCGACCCGTCTCCGGTCTGCGTCCGGATTCCGCGCTGCCCTATCTGCAAAAGTTTCATCCGCATGGCAACGTCTTCAACGATTACATGTGGGGCGGCTACATGATCCTGAACGTGCGCCAGGTCCCCGTCTTCATCGATTCCCGAGTGGACGTTTTCGAGCGCAACGGCGTGCTCGCGGATTATTTAAATGCAATTCGCATCAAGGACAGCTTGAAAATTCTCGACAAATATCG
>JBOGLY010000394.1:0-3772 GCA_050746425.1 Acidobacteriaceae bacterium | reverse complement strand
GGCGTGCTGCCTGCGTAACATTCTTTCATTCGACTGGATGATAAGAACGTCGTCTTGACAGCCGTCAAGAAGGCCGAAGACGCGAACGGACTGGTCCTGCGTTTTTATGAATGGGCAGGGAGGGAAAGCAGCGTTCCCATTCACGTTCCTCCGGGGGCAACCTCCGCAACTCTGACGAACTTGATGGAGAAACCGATAGGAGCGCCATTGCCGATCGTGAGCGGAGATGAAGTTATCGTGCAAATACATCCTTACGAAATTATGACGGTCCGCGTCGATTACCCGGTGAAGACAAATGCGGACAATCTTGAAGAGTTTTCTTTTTAGCGCTGTTGGTTGACGCCGTGCCGCCGTAACCGCAACACAATGCGGACTGAGATAGCACCATGAATATGTTAAGAATGGGCCGGAGAACTTTTGCGATCGCAATCGTCTTTTTTTTCGCTGCGATAGTCAATGCGCAGGTCGCCTCGCATGTGGACCCTTTTCTTGGTATCGATGGCGGAGGGAACACAATTCCCGGACCGTCGCTGCCGTTTGGCATGATCAAACCAGGTCCTGACGTGGGAGCAAGCCAGGCGAATTCCGGCTGGGAACCAACCGGCGACATCAACGGTTTTAGCCAGACCCATGTGAGCGGAACCGGCGGCGGTCCGAAGTATGGCAACATTCTGGTCCAGCCGACGACGGGAGATCCCGAGGCGCAAGGATATGGTTCTCCTCGGAAAAACGAACAAGGCGCCATCGGATATTATCGTGTAACTCTCCGGCGCTATCGCATAGACGCGGAGATAACCACGTCGTTTCGCGCAGCCATCTATCGGTTTACCTATCCGACGGCGCGGCAATCTAACATTCTTTTTGATGCGGGGCACTGCCTCAGTTGGATCAGCAAGGCAAGAGAAGGCCAGCGCATCACGGCTTCCACGGTAACGGTGGTGTCTCCAACGGAGGTAAGCGGATCGACCAGCGTGACGGGCGGATGGAACCAACAGCCTAACTCCTACACTGTGTACTTTTATGCCATCGCGGACACGCCGGCGAAGACATGGGGAACATGGCGCGATGGAAAACTATTTCCAGGTAGTAGTGCTGAGGCTGCGCAACCTGGAAGCAGGACCGGGGCGTGGCTCGGCTTCACAACTCAACAAGGACAGCGGGTCCGCCTGAAAATCGGGATATCTTTTATCAGTGTGGAGCAGGCCGAAGCGAAACGTCGTTGGGGAAATTCCCGACTTTAGTTTCTCGCGGGTCCGCGCAGCCGCAGTCGCTGCTTGGGACCGCGCACTCGGCGTTGTCGAACTGAATGGAGCGACGCCGCGGCAACAACAGATGTTCTACACCGCCCTCTATCATGCGATGCTGATGCCGGTGGACCGCACAGGCGAAAATCCACTATGGCAATCCAAAGAACCGTATTATGACGATTTTTATGCGATCTGGGACACGTTCCGCACTTCCGGACCGTTGTTGACACTGCTTGCGTCGCGGAGACAAAGCGATATCGTGCGCGCGCTGGTGGACATCTACCGGCACGAGGGCTGGTTCCCAGATGCGCGGAGCGGCAATTTTACCGGGCGCACCCAGGGTGGGAGCAATGCCGAAATGCTGATGGGCGATGCATTCGTTAAACATCTTTCCGGGATCGATTGGGATGAGGCATACCAGGGAATGTTGAAGGATGCTGAAGTTCCTCCACCTTACCCGATTCGCGAAGGTCGCAGCGGGCTCGAAGACTGGAAAAGGCTCGGCTACGTCACGATTGAAGGGACGGACCGGCCCGGTTCCAAACAGATGGAATATGCGGCGGACGATTTCGAAGTCGCGCTGGTGGCGAAGGGTTTGGGACATGATGCCGCGTATCAAAAATATCTGGCGAGGTCGGGGAACTGGAAAAATTTGTGGGATGCCGATTTTGAGGCGGGCGGCTTCAAGGGCTTCATCCGTCCGCGACACCGGGACGGAAGCTGGGAAAAAGATTTCACGGCTGTCAAGCAGGGCAGTTGGGGCGGCGACTCTTTTTATGAGGGGAACTCTTGGACCTATTCGCTGTATGTGCCGCAAGATGTCGCTGGATTGATTGCTAAATGCGGCGGAAAGAGGATTTTCGTCCATCGGCTCGACGCATTTTTCGACGTGCCAGGGCGGTATGACGTGGGGAACGAGCCAGGATTTCTTGCGCCCTATCTATACATTTGGGCTGGAAGGCAGGACAAAACCGCAGAACGCGTCCGTCAGATTATCGCGCGCTACTTTCATACGGGTCGCAAGGGCCTGCCGGGCAACGACGATTCTGGCGCAATGTCTTCCTGGTACGCGTTCGGTGTGATGGGAATTTTTCCCAATGCGGGACAGGATGTGTATTTGATCGGAAGTCCAGCTATTCCCGACGTCACGATCCATCTGGCGAATGGAAACACGTTTCAGATCGAAGCGAAAAATGTTTCGGCCGCAAATAAATACGTGGTGGCTGCTTCTCTCGACGGCGCACCGTTTAACAGGGCATGGCTTACCCATGAAGACATTCTGCGCGGCGGACGCCTGGTGCTCACCATGGCCGACAAGCCGGGGCCGTGGCCAACTGGCGTAGCTCCGCCGTCAAGTTCGGACAAAGACACAAAGTGAGTCCCAGGACACCCAAGTCAGCGAGCGAAATCAATTTCAATCGGGACAGCTTCAGAGGAGTTAGGAAAGCGCAGGCGCATAGTATTTCGATCAAAGTCGTAATCGGCGCGGCGTAGTGCCTTGCCCGCAACCGTCACACGGGCTGGTTTGCGTCGAATTCGCACTCGGACTACCGCCTCAGTCCCCGTAATCCCATCCGCCAGAAAACTGAATGTGTCCGCGCTCGTCCGTTCGCGTCGAATCCTGCACGCTGCTGCGATCACGCTGGCTGTCGCACCGGGCGGACGCTTCTCCAAATCCAACAATAGAAAGCGTCGTCCAGGAATGATCGCCACTCGAGTAAGTATCGGCAGATTGGCGTTGAATAAATCGATAAATTGTCCGTGCAAAACGTACGGCTTCAAACCCGGAACAGATTCATCCAGCCCGGCGGCGACAATATACGGTCCACGGCGTAACACCAGCGCGTTGGTCTCTTTCCATTGCAACGCGGCTGCGGTAGCGGCCTCGCGAGCGAGAGAGCGAATTGTCGCCGCGCCGTCTCTCTTGTATGTCAGCGCAGCCGGCGACAATCGCGCGGACACCACCACGCCTTTCCCTACCTTGTACAAACCGCTACCATCCAGCGGAATGCCCAACTCCGCGAAGAGGTGTTGCCGTGGAGTGAGATAAGAATAGGGCGCAGTGTTCCACCATTCGCGCACGGCGTTATAAGGATCGTCGTCATTGTCCACCACCACAAGTGCGCCTCCAGCGCGCACCCATTTGGTCAGCGCGGCGTGGAACTGAGGCGTGGGCGGCTTCTGGCCCTCGTAGGTCAGCAGCAACATTTTGTACCTGGATAGAAAGCCGGGCGCCGTCGCGCTCTCGATCTGCACAGGCTCCACGGGAATGCCGCGCTTCAGCAGCGGCAGTGCCAGTCCGTAGAACGATCCTAGGTGTTCGTCTGAAGGATGCGGATCGGCTCGCTCGAACATCATCGTGTCGGAGACCAGTACGCCGACATCCTGCGTACCGGCAACCTGCCAACTGACGTTCGCCTGTTTCATGTCGCCAAGCGCGCTGATCACGGTCTGCAATTCGGTTGCATACGCTCCGGGAATTTCAACCTTCCGCACGGTCCCGTGTGTGTCACGATTCGTAGGTA
>JBOGLY010000393.1:0-3774 GCA_050746425.1 Acidobacteriaceae bacterium | reverse complement strand
CCGCTCTATTCAATTTTTTCCAGTACGGCATCTCAATGAGTGCAGAATAGGTCGAAGATGGCTGGGAAGCGTAAACCTATCCCAAATTCAAAATCGAAACGCCACGCAGGCCCACAGTCTCACAAAGCTGCAATTCTTTCGGAGAAACCCTCGCGGACCAGCAGCGGTCCAAACATTGAATTGCCCTCGATGGCACCGGCGAACAAGTAAGAGATTGCTTGACGACCCTGTTGGCCACGAAACCCACCGATTGATTTCTGCGGTATCTTTGATGTGCCAACGTAAGATCCGCGTCCCACCAAAATACTCTTTTCTTTTGAGGTGAACCGTGAGCCCTACTCGACGCAATTTTTTGAAGCAGACAGCTTCCGCGCTTGCGCTTGGCGCATTGGCGAAGGAAGCTCTTCCTGCTGCCGCGCTCGTTCCATCTTCGATGCCTCAGACCTCCAATACCGGCACAGACTCTACCATGCCGCCGTCGCCGACCAGTAGAAAGATCGGATACTGCATTGTTGGACTCGGCCGCATATCTATGAACGAGTTCATGCCCGGCGTGACGATTTCAAACTCGTCCAAAATTGTCGCGCTGGTGAGCGGCCATCGCGACAAAGCCGAACGCATCGCCGCCCAGTACAGCGTTCCCCGCAATGCGATTTACAACTACGAGAACTACGACGACATCCGCAACAATCCTGCGATCGACGCTGTCTATATTGCACTGCCCAATGGAATGCATGCGGAATACACCATTCGCGCCGCCAAGGCCGCCAAGCATGTGCTTTGTGAAAAGCCCATGGCAAATTCCGTGAAGGAATGTGAGCAGATGATTGCCGCCTGCAGGCAAGCCGATCGCAAGCTGATGATCGCCTATCGCTGCCAGTATGAGCCAACCAATCTGAAGGCGATTGAGCTGCTGCGCCAAGGCTACGCTGGAAAACTTGAGATCGTCACCAGCGCGAACGGCTTTAATATCCGCCCCGGAGAATGGCGACTGAACAAAAAAATGTCGGGCGGAGGCCCGCTGGTGGATGTGGGAATTTATTCCATTCAGGCTGCCCGCTATCTTACCGGCGAGGAACCAACGGTCGTGCAAGGCTTCTCTTCCGTCGTCGATCACGATTGCAGATTCAATGAAGTGGAAGAAAACCTGGTCTGGAGTTTTCGCTTCCCCAGCGGCGTGCTCGCCAACTGCGTCACCAGCTATGGCACCAGCTTTATTGGAGGCTCAGTGCGTGTCATCGGCTCGGAAGGAATGCTCGAATTGGATCCGGCGTTTGGCTATCAAGGATTGCACTTGAGCGGCAAAGCGCAGGGAAAACCGCCGCTCGACATCCAATTCAACAACCCGTCACCGCGCCAGTTTGCGACCGAGGCGGACTATTTCTCCAACTGCATTCTGCAAAATAAAGAACCGAAAACCAACGGTGAAGAAGGCCTGCGCGACGAACGCATCATCACGGCGATCTACAAGTCCTGTGCCGAAGGCCGCCCGGTAAAGCTTACTTCCTAGGTTACGACTATGGTAATATGACTATAGTCGTAAGGAGGGAACATGAAAACCATGGGTGCTGGAAAATTCAAAACGAATTGCCTCGCCATCATGGACGAAGTCCAGGCCAAGCGCGAACCTGTGCTGATTACCAAGCGCGGAAAACCGGTCGCCATGCTGACCCCGGTGAAGACGCCGCCTGACCCGATCTTTGGATTTTACAAGGGCAAAATTGAAATTCTCGGCGACATTGTTTCGCCGATCATCCCGCTGGAAGACTGGGATGCCCTGAAGTGATTTTGCTCGACACTCACATTGTGATCTGGCTTGCATCCTCCGAGTCCAAAAGGCTTTCCCATAGGGCAGTCGCGGCGATTGATAGTGCACGGGAAGAGCATGGTGGGCTCGCTATCTCGGCAGTCAGTCTGTATGAGATTGCGATGCTTGCAGCAAAAGGACGAATCGCTCTGCGAACCTCAATGGAGTCATTTCTGGACAAAGTCGAGACACAGTTCGTCATCAAACCAATCACGAGCCGAATTTGCGCGGAGACGACCAGGCTTCCGGACGCCTATCCGAGCGACCCGATGGACCGCTTGATCGGCGCAACCGCCATTGTCGAGGGGTTGACCTTAGTTACCGCGGACGTAGCCATACAAAAAGCCAAAGCTGTTCCGACCCTCTGGTGAGCAGTGACGTCGAAACGCTAAATTTCCCAGCGCAGCAAACAAGTCCCCACCGTGTACCCCGCCCCAACCGACGCGAGCAGCACCAGATTGTCTTTACACAGCCGCCCTTCTTCCCTCGCCGTCTGCATTGCCAGAGGAATCGTAGCCGCGGTGGTGTTGCCATAGCGATCGATGTTGATGATGACCCGCTCTCGCGCGATCCCGAGTCGCTCCGCCGTGGATTCAATAATCCGCTTGTTCGCCTGATGCGGAATAAAGCAGTCCAGATCGCTGCCCTGAATCTTGTTGCGTTCGAGCAAGAGCTCGGTCGCTTCCGACATTTTCCTCACGGCGAATTTGTAAACTGCCTGCCCATCCTGATGGACCACATGCATGTTCTTCGCTACTGTTTCCGCGGTCGGCGGATGCAGGCTGCCGCCGCCCGGCATGTACAGGGAGCACGCCCCCGAGCCGTCGATTTCATGCAGAAAATCGATCATCCCGACCTCGCCTTCCTCCGCTGGTTCCAGCAAGACCGCCCCCGCGCCATCGCCAAAAATAATGCACGTCGCGCGGTCCTTGTAGTCGATGATCGACGACATCACGTCCGCTCCGATCACCATCACCTTCTTGTGCGCGCCGGACTCGATCAACTTCGCCCCAACCTGAAGCGCATAAACGAACGCGCAGCACGCCGCGGACACATCGAAACCCCAGACTCCGCGTGCTCCCAGCTTGTATTGCACAAGGCACGCGGTCGCCGGAAACAGCATGTCGGGTGTCACGGTAGCCACGATGATCGCTTCCAGCTCGCTTGGCTCGATGCCGCGCTCCGCCAGGCACTTGCGGGCCGCTTCCACCGCCAGGTCGCTGGTTGCAACGCCTGGATTCACAATGTGCCGCTGCCGAATGCCTGTTCTCTCCACAATCCACTGGTCGTTGGTATCGACCATTTTTTCCAGGTCGGCGTTTGTCAATAAACGCGGAGGGACGTAAGTGCCAAGCGCGCTGATTTTTGCCCGGTGCAACGACCGAGGACGAAGATCAAATTTCAATGGATTTGGCCTCGAAAATCTATTTCTGGATGTACGGACACTGCATGGACAGACTGGGTGGGGCGCTGGACGTGCAGCACCTGTCCCTTAATTTCATCGAATAAGGTTGTCATCCCGACCGTAGTGCAACCGGGGTCCCCGATGCGCGCATATTGTGCGTTGGGGTGGGAGCGAAGTCGAGGGACCTGCGGTTCGAGATATCCCCCTCCGCGACATTCTCCAAACTTATACTGTGAAATTCCGAGACAGCGCACTTGCGCCGGGTGACCCACTGCACACGCAACGGCCCGTTGCCGTTGCTTCCTTCCGGACCTGGCGGGGTTGGCGGGATTGCGTCGCGTAGGACCCGGCACAAGTTCGATGATATCACTGGAAGAGTTCCGCTTATAGCGTGTACCCTGCTTCCATAAAGACAAGATAGGCAAAGGAAAAACGCCATGGCCGAGACTCGCATCCGCGCGGCAACAACACAAGATTTGCCTCGCTTGACCGAGATCTACAACTACTACGTTCTTCACACTCCGGTCACGTTCGATCTCGAACCGTATACGGTGGAGAAGCG
>JBOGLY010000392.1:0-3800 GCA_050746425.1 Acidobacteriaceae bacterium | reverse complement strand
GGACGGAACGTAGCTCACGTTCTTGGAGCCACAGGTGGGACAGATGACTCCATCCGGCCAGCGCCGCGCTAAAAGGAATGCAACGCAGTTATCGGGATTCGAGAAGTAAACGGTCGCTCGCTGTAGGGTTTTCGGTTCGTTTGCCATGAACCGAAAATAGCAGAATCGCGTTGATGTGTCAAGTATATTATTGCCCAAATCTGCGGGGGCGGTCATCCCGGAGCTAGCTCGATGCATTTTGTGGGCATCGGGATGGGGAGGTGCTCCGGCCGTGGCGCATACGCCCTTGCGTGTCACCGCGGTCCTGGGACCGTTTGAATTTTGACTGTTTGTGTCACGATCCATAAAATTCAAACAGACCCGTTACGTATCGGACGAGATCGCGAGGGCAGAACGACTCACGATGCCGGACCGGGCCGCGACCTGCTGCGGCGTGTCCCTGAGCCTTCGGCCGAAAAGAAGCCCGATTCGGAACTCGAAGCGGGGTTGGCGTAGTGCCGCTGGTGCCATTAGCCATGCCTGCCGATTCGCAAGCGGAGCTAGCTGGCCCGGGATCGCATCGCGGGCAGTTGCGGGGCGCGAAGGTCGGACTTTTTGTCCGCGGTCGAATAACCTTTTTGCTAAGATGAGTTCGATTACAGCGGGTGATGTAGCCTCAAACCAAACCGACCGTGGCCCTTCCATACGAACTGCGCCAGGAATTTCTTAAAGGGAACGTAGTCTTATTCGTTGGGGCCGGGTTTGTAAAAAACTATCTTCGGGGCATGCCGCTCTGGCAGGATCTCCTCACGCGGGTCTTCGCTTCGCTCAGTGGCGACGGGAACGAAATTTTCAAATACTGCGACCCAATCTATGACGGGGAAGGACGACGGGTCGTGCATCCGGCCGACTACCTCCGGCTGGCCCAACAGTTCGAGCTTGCGCGCGAAAGAGCAAACAGAAGGGCCGCTGACGAAGGACGCGGTCAAGTTCCGGGCATACATGATCTCGTTCAGCAGGGGATAACGGACAGTTACGATCCTGCCGCTGCGAGAGATATGGTGCGCCAAACCCATTTTATGGCCGCCAAATGCCTCCCACTCCCGATTTGGGTAACGACTAACTTCGACACGTTTTTGGAGGATACATTTTTCGAGGAGGGGCTGGAACACGGAACGGACATCGTGTTGTCGCGACCGATAAGAAACGTCGATTTTGGGAGCGCGTCATCTGGCGGACGAACGCTAATCAAGATTCACGGCAGCGTGTCCAACCGTGAACCGGAGCAAAGCATCGTCATTACGGAGGAGGACTACTATCGCTTTCTGCAGCGAGACCGCTACATCATCGACAAGCTGTATACGCTTTTCTGCGAGCGCACGATTGTATTCCTGGGCTACAGCCTGAGCGATCCGAACATCCAGTTCATCTACCACGAGGTCCTTTTTGACCAAAAGCTGGTCGGATCGCCTGGGGACTCTCGCTCATTCTCGCAAATTCGCCCGGCTATTTTCGTCACCCATTCGCCGGTTCCGCCGGAACAGAGAGCCTATTACAAGCACAAGAGGATTCATTACGTCGAGAATTACACGATAGAAAGATTCTTTGAGGAGCTGATCTCGACGTATGCCGCCTTCGAGCAGGGGCGCGCTCACATAGCGGAAAAGATCAGGGCTGACCTCGCGACGTACCAAGCATGGTATGGAGGCGTGACCTTTAACACTAACCCCGACGACCTCGGTCTGGAAGAAGGGGACAAGGTCGACGCCTTGGAGAAGCTACTTGATCTAGTCGAACTGTACGAAGTTGTGTATAAGGCCAGCGGATCGACAGTGGCAATGGCGGAGTTTGATACCGCGCAGTTGGGCCTTTGTGTACTTGGGATCCTGCGCATTGCCACAGGCTGGTGCCGTGAGTTCTTAGCCCAAGGGAGGACAGACATACTTGAAATGCTACTCGAATTTCTGAGACGCAGGCAGGGCGTCCGGAAGTCGAACGTCCTGCGGTTCGTTTTTGAAGGACATCGAACAGTCTCTTGAAGATTTCCCGCAAATTGCGGACGTCGACCGCTTCGTCCAACGTTACTGCACGCTGATTCAGCAGTACGACGCTCTTTACAATGACTGGGACGATTACACGTTTTGTTTGGATCAGTACGTTAGGGCGACGAGATTGTTTCCCTATATGTCTCTTCCAACGCGTCGGCACGTGGTCCAAGGGCTGTATGAGCAGCTTTCGATGTGTGGGCGTGGCGTTGGGGATAGTTGGTATACAACGAACCACGTTTATTCGGTTTGGCAGGTCTTCAATGATGACGCGTGGCCGCTGCTCGAGGTGGAGATTCGCAAGCACGGGCTGACCTGGAAGAAGCAAGAAATGCTTGATCATCTGCGGCCCGGCGGTGACGTTAACCTTTTCCTGCCGCGGCAGTAGCTTTTTTCAGAGTCTTCTGCGAACAGCCCCTGAGTGCTGCGCGTTTTGGCGCCGGGCACGTCGCCTTGACACTTCTGTGCGGTTGACATACTTTTGTTTTCAGAGCATTGACGCAAAGTGGCGTGGTGTGTCGCCGCACTGATGCGGCATTTCGAAGGAGGCATTACATGGCAACTCGCTTTACGGTGAACGGAAAGTCCCACACAGTGGATGTGAATCCCGACATGCCGTTGCTGTGGGTGATCCGCGACACGCTCAATATGACCGGAACGAAATTCGGCTGCGGCATGGCGCTGTGCGGCGCCTGCACCGTCCATATTAATGGCGCAGCAATCCGGTCCTGCATCACGCCCATTTCCAGCGTCGAGGGCAAGCACGTGACCACCATCGAAGGCTTGTCGCCGGATCACAGCCACCCAGTCCAGCGCGCTTGGATGGAAGTGGACGTTCCGCAGTGCGGCTATTGCCAGTCCGGACAGATCATGTCCGCGACCGCACTGCTGGCCAAGAATCCGCATCCAACCGATGCCGAAATTGAAACCGCCATGGCCGGAAATATCTGCCGCTGCGGCACCTACCAACAGATCAAAGAAGCCATCCATCGAGCCGCCCATATGCACGGCGGGGCGGTCAAAGAGACTTCCGAGCTTGACCAGATTCCGCAGGATGCTCTCGCAGGAGGTGCGGAATGAGCGTGATTACCAACGGACTCGACCGCCGCAAATTCCTCAAGACCAGTTTGGCTGGCGCTACCGGCTTGATCGTCGGATTTTATCTGCCGGGCAAGCGCGAACTGCTCGCAGCCGAAGCTTCCGCCGCGACGATGAATGCGTTCATCCACGTCAGCCCGGACAACATCGTCACAATTTTGGTAAGCAAGTCGGAAATGGGGCAGGGCGTCGCCACGGCTCTTCCCATGCTCGCCGCCGAGGAACTCGAGTGCGATTGGCGGAAGATCCGCTTTGAATTCGCTCCTGCCGCGCGAGTTTATTTCGATCCCGCGTTTGGCATGCAGGGTACCGGCGGCAGCACCAGCATCCACTCCAGCTGGGAGCCACTGCGCAAAGCAGGGGCCACCGCTCGCGAGATGCTAATCGCCGCGGCCGCACAGAAGTGGGGCGTGGACGCGTCCGAGTGCCAAGCCGAAAATGGCGAAGTGGTCCACATGGGATCGAAGCGTCGAGCCACCTATGGCAGCTTGGCAGACGCGGCGGCAAAACTTCCGCCGCCAACGGATGTGAAGCTGAAGGATGCGGCCGCGTTCAAAGTGATCGGCAAGCCGATGAAGCGGCTCGACACGCCCGAGAAGGTGAACGGACGCGCCAAGTTCGGCATCGACCAGCGCCGCCCCGGCATGTACCACGCCGTTGTGCTGCGCTGCCCGGTGT
>JBOGLY010000391.1:0-3808 GCA_050746425.1 Acidobacteriaceae bacterium | reverse complement strand
CTTTAACGCTTTAAGTATGCCACCCATCTGTCCTAAAGAAAGAAGGCTAGGCGTTCCGCCGCCAAAGTAGAGAGAGTTCGCTTTTGTCGGCAGCAGAGCGTCCCATCTCGCCATCCGCCGCGGAACCTCGCGGATGTCCGCGATCAACTTCTCCACGTAGACGGTCATGCGCTCGCTGCCGAAAACTCCGGAGGCAAAATTGCAATAACTGCACTTTGCGCGACAGAACGGGACCGAGATGTAGACGCCCAGCATCGCCGAACCAGCAGGCGATTTGCAGTGTTTCGGTCTCATCAAGGTGCAATCCAGCATGGCATTCCTTCGCCCAGAGCAAACTCGAAATTCCCGAAAAGCGGAAAGTAAAGCAGGTCCCTCAGCTGCGGTCGCCGCAGCGACCTTCGCTCGGGATGACAATTATTTCGACTCTACAGCAGTGTGGCCGTCCGTCCGATGCGTGAGAAATGGAGGAAAGTTCGTACAATAGCAGTGTCGCATGGCAGAGGCACAGCACAGCGCGCAACAAGACGACGACGTTATCGGCAAGGCATACGACAGTCGCCTGATGCGGCGGTTGCTGGTGTATCTGCGCCCGTATCGCCTGCAGGTCGGCGTTTCGCTGGTCGCCATACTTTTCACGGCAGCGGCAGACGTCCTCGGCCCTTACCTGACCAAGGTGGCGGTCGACCTCTACATGACGCCCTCGGCTGCCCGTCATTCCTTGTGGACCCGTCACCTCAGCCGAAACGCCATCACCGGCATCAGCGAAATTGCCGGGATCTATCTCGCGTCGCTGATATTTATCTACATCCTAGCCTTCATCCAGACGTACCTGATGCAATGGACCGGGCAAAAGGTCATGTACGACCTGCGCAGCCAGATCTTCCGCCACATCCAGCGCATGCACGTCGCGTTTTTCGATCGCAACCCCACCGGCCGCCTGGTGACGCGCGTGACCTACGATGTGGACGCACTGAACGAAATGTTCACCTCCGGCGTGGTGTCGATTTTTGAAGATGTGCTGGTGCTGGCCGGCATTGTTTTCGTGATGCTGCGGATGAACTGGTGGCTGGCGTTGCTGGCTTTTTCCGTGCTTCCGCTGATCTGGGTAGCAACGCAAGTCTTTCGTAAATTCGTCCGCGAATCGTACCGGCGCATTCGCACCGCCATTGCGCGCATCAATGCTTATTTGCAGGAGCATGTCAGCGGCATGAGCGTGGTGCAGCTATTCAACCGCGAGGAGCGCGCTTTCCAGGATTTCGAAAAGGTAAACCGTCAACACATGAAGGCGTTCAAGGACGCCATCATGGCCTACGCGCTTTATTATCCGGTGGTTGAAATTTTCAGCTCGATCGCGGTCGCGATCATCATCTGGTTGGGCGGCGGCGGCGTGCTACGCGGCACTGTCACGCTGGGCGTGCTGGTCGCGTTTATCCAGTATTCCCAGCGCTTCTTCCGTCCGATTCAGGACCTCAGCGACAAATACAATATTCTGCAAGCCGCCATGGCCGCCAGCGAGCGCATCTTCAAGCTGCTCGATACTCAGCCCGAAATTGTTTCTCCCGTGAATGCCGCTAGCGGAGACGGCTCTGGACGCATCGAATTTCGGCATGTGTGGTTCACATATCAGCGCATGGATGCCGCGACGGTCGACCGCCTGCGAGGAAGTGCGACTCCAGAAAAAGAAAGTGTCGAATGGGTGCTGCGCGATGTCAGCTTTACGATTGCGCCTGGAGAAACCGCGGCAATTGTGGGGCACACAGGCGCGGGCAAGACCACACTGAGTAGCCTGATGATGCGGTTTTACGATGTGCAGCGAGGCTCGGTTCTGGTGGAAGGAGTCGATGTGCGCGACTGGGATTTGCAGGATCTGCGGCGCCGATTCGCTGTAGTGCTGCAGGACCCAGTGTTGTTTACCGGGACCGTCACCAGCAATATCCGACTGGGGACTGAGAGAATCACGCAACAGGAAATTGAAAGCGCCGCGGACCAGGTGAATGTCGGCGACTATATCCGCTCTTTGCCCGGCGGTTTTCAGGAGCCGGTGCGGGAGGGCGGCAGCACGCTTTCCACCGGGCAGAAACAGTTAATCAACTTTGCCCGCGCGCTGGCGCACAACCCTAGCATTCTCATTCTCGACGAAGCGACTTCAAGCGTCGATACAGAAACGGAGTTGCGCGTCCGCTCCGCGTTGACCCGGCTGGTTTCCGGCCGCACTTCAGTCGTGGTTGCGCATCGGCTCTCGACAATTCAAAATGCGAATCGAATCCTGGTCATGCACAAAGGGCAGTTGCGCGAGATTGGCACACACCAGGAACTGCTGGCGCAGCGGGGGCTATATTGGAAGCTTTACCGGCTGCAATATAAAGACCAGGAGATTCCAGACACGACGGTTCAGTCGAGCGACCCGCTGGCCGTTACCGTGGACTAAGTTGAACTCAAATAGATTTCAAAAGCGGGTCATTCTGAACGATGCCTGGCAGAAGTCGATGTGCCGCTTTGCACGATTGGTCTAATGTAGTATTCGAACGCGTCGCGCAGGTGCGAATGCCCGCAATCGCCCGGATGCAGGGGAAGATTGTTCGAGGCCGCACAGGGAGTGCCCTGTTCAGTCCCTCCTGTGAAGTCCGTGGTGTAGTTCAACCATCCGGTTCCCTGCGGTCCTCCGCTCCCGCTCGCAGCGGCATTTTCCTGTACGTGAACGACCGGTAATCCGTCCGATTGCAGCTCGGTGATATCGGACAACAGGGCTGCATTGTAGGTCGCAATGAGGGAAGCATCACCGTTCGCCTGTTGCACGGGAACATCCGCCACAAAGAGCTTGGGGGGCAAATCGGCGCTGACAGGATAGGCAGATCCCAGCCATACCGGCGCTATTGTTCCCGTAGGTCCCGCCGCGCCGGCGAATGTCACCGTGAACGTATGGGAACCCGGAGCCAGCGGATACCGAACTGTCGTGTATTTGTAGGTCTCTTGAAGGCCGAAATAATTCTTCGAACTGATGGTCGCGTCAGAACTGGGCGCCGATCCGTCGATCAAGATCGCCATGCTGCCGGCAGTCCACCGAGTGTCCTGCATAAATCCAAAATAGAGGGCAGGTCCAGCAGTGACCGCCGTGCAGGTAAAGACGCTAGCAGGGGTTGTCGATTGCTCCACTCCGGCCGGAAATCCGTAGGTTGAGACGTTTGACCAAGTACCCGTTGAATCGCATTGGGGATCGGTGAAAAATGTCTTGGCGTTCCTGGGCACCGTGGCCCATTCGATCATCCCGGCAACGTCGGCCTGAAACACCCCGTAATTCCCTCCATACATAAACAGGTCGTTGGTCCCGATCATGGATGTGACCGCCGGATTGCCGGTTTGCTGCGGATTGTAGTTCTTCAGCATCACGTCCGATTCGTCACCAGAATCGGCCCCCGCGACTGCAAAATTTGTTCCATGACCTGCGAAGTCGGCGATCATCAAGTTGCCATATCCTAACGAAAGGTCGGTTGCTCCATTAGCGGATGTTGCCCCGTCGCCATAGGTGATCGAATCCCCAAATTCGTAAATATTCGAATATGTGTAGGTGATAGATTTTGGCGCGGTGGTCCCGACGCTGCCGCAGCCGGAGGCGGCCGAGACAATCGAGACGGCGAGCATCGCGAAAAGACAGGAAAGCGTTCCCCACAAGGCTTTTCGGGAACAACCAGAAAGGGACATTTAGCTAAGAGCGTACAGCGATGAGGAGATCGTAGCAACGAGTTTTGGTTTTTGGATGAGATGGAGAATCCGAGTGGTTCACGCTGGACGTGAATGGATGAAGCAATAG
>JBOGLY010000390.1:0-3843 GCA_050746425.1 Acidobacteriaceae bacterium | reverse complement strand
GGATTGGTCACCAGTTGCATGCAGGTGTTGTCGACCAGGTGCTCCCCATAGATAACGTCGGGATATTTCTTCGCGACATTGCGCGCGCAGCGAAGAAACAGGCCATCGGACATTTTCATAATGTTGGCCTTGTGGACAGCGTGGACCTTCTTGCGGCCATGCTTGCGAGCGTATGCGAAGGCAAATTCGGCGATGCGCGTGGAGGCTTTTTCTGTAATGATTTTGATCGATTCGACGACGCCGGGAACCACTTCATGCTCTATGCCGACGTACTCGCCTTCCGTATTTTCGCGAATGATGATCAGATCGACACCAGGATAATGTGTAGGCAGTCCTGGAAGGTTCTGAATGGGACGAAAATTAGCGTAAAGCTCAAAGTGCTTGCGGAGGACAACATTGATCGACGAGAAACCGCCGCCGATGGGCGTCGTCACAGGACCCTTCAATGCGACGCGGTTGCGCTCGATCGACTGATACAGTTCGCTCGGAATGTACTCCTGGTATCGTTCGTACGCTTCCGCGCCGGCCAGGTGTTCTTCCCACAGAAATTTCACTCCGGTGGCTTCCAAAATCCTGACCACGACGCGGGTAATTTCCGGCCCAATTCCATCGCCTGGAATCAGCGTGACTTTATGCTCCGGCTTGTTCGATTGTGCATTCATGCGGCGCTTCTCCCATTGCTACTCGCGCAGGCCAGCTCAGAGCGATTCCAACTCGGACTTGAACTCATCGACATCCTTAAAGTCCCGGTGCACTGAGGCGTAGCGAATGTAGGCGACAGTATCGAGCGCCTTCAGTTGACGCATGATCAGCTCGCCGACCTCAGCGGTGCTGCGCTCGCGTTCGGCTGAATCCATTACGTAGCTTTCTACCTGGTTGACAATCGACTCCAACTGCGCCGCCGGCACGGGACGTTTTTCGCAGGCGCGCAGCAGTCCGCTCAGGACTTTCTGCCGATCGAATTTCTCTCGTCGGCCATCCTTCTTGATAACCATGTAGGGAATTTCATCGAGGCGCTCATAAGTGGTGAAGCGCTTTTCGCAGCGCTCGCATTCGCGACGACGGCGAATGGAATCAGCTTCCTTGCTTTCGCGCGAATCGACAACTCGGTCTTGCGTGAACCCACAGTAGGGACATTTCATCGGTATGGCTTCGATTCTACCAACTGAATGCGACAGGCAACCCATCTCTCAAAAGCGAGACCTAGGGGCACCAGGGTTCTCAGCCGAGTTTGACGGCGCGCAGGCGCAGCGCATTGGATATGACGGAAACAGAACTCATCGTCATGGCGGCGCTCGCGATCATCGGGCTCAGCAGCAGCCCGAAAAATGGATACAGAATTCCAGCGGCGATGGGCACTCCAAGCGAATTGTAGAGGAACGCGAACCACAGGTTCTGGCGAATATTGCGCATCGTAGCGCGGCTCAGTATTCGCGCGCGCAGAATGCCGTGCAGGTCGCCTTTCAGCAGAACGATTCCAGCGCTCTCCATGGCGACATCAGTTCCTGTGCCCATTGCAATCCCGACTTCCGCCTGCGCCAGCGCGGGGGCATCGTTTACGCCGTCGCCGGCCATCGCTACTTTTCCTTCGCGCTGCAACCGCTGGATCGCTTGCGCCTTTTCGTGCGGCAACACGCCGGCTTCAACCTGGTCGATGCCTAATTGCCGGGCAACCGCCTCTGCCGTAGTGCGAGTATCGCCGGTAAGCATCACCACGCGCAGTCCATCGCGGTGCAACTGGCGCATGGCTTCACGCGCAGATGGCTTGATTGGATCGGAGACGGCGAGCAGAGCCGCCAGTGCGCCGTCGACCGCGGCAAACAGGACTGTCGCGCCTTCGCGCTGCATCGCTTCGGCACGCATTCCCGCATCGCCCAACACGATATTGGCTTCCTGCATCTGCTCCGCATTGCCAATTACGACAGAATGGCCATCGACTTCCGCGCGAGCGCCTTTTCCAGTTGCCGACTGAAACCCGGTCGCCGGGGCGAGGCTCAGGTTGCGCTGTTTTGCTGCGCGAAGAATCGCTCCCGCCAGGGGATGTTCGCTCGCTTGTTCGAGGTTGGCAACCAGCCGAAGAACTTCATTTTCGACAAAAGCTCCGAGAGACTCAATCCTCGTCAATTCAGGCTTACCTACGGTTAGCGTGCCAGTCTTATCGACCACGAGAATTGTCACCCGCGCCAAAGTTTCCAGCGCCTCCGCATTTCGTATTAGCACGCCGGACTGCGCTCCGCGACCTGTACCCACCATGATCGACATTGGCGTGGCCAGCCCCAACGCGCACGGGCAGGCGATGATCAGCACTGCAACCGCATTTACCAGGGCATGGGCCAGATGCGGTTCCGGCCCCCACAGCGTCCAGGCAATCGCTGTAATTACGGCAATCGCAACCACCGCGGGGACGAACCATCCCGACGCACGGTCTGCCAGGCGCTGGATGGGCGCGCGGGTCCGCTGCGCTGCGCCCACCATCTGCACGATCTGGCTCAGCAAGGTCTCGCTGCCCACGCGTTCCGCGCGCATGCGAAAACTGCCGGTAGCGTTGACTGTCCCGCCAGTCACCCGGCTGCCGGCAAACTTCTCAACCGGCAAAGGCTCGCCTGTCACCATCGATTCATCGACGCTGCTGATGCCATCGATCACCACGCCATCGAAGGGAATTTTCTCGCCTGGCCGCACTCGCAACGTGTCGCCCACAACGACTTGGTCGAGCGGGCGATCTACTTCATTGCCGTCAGGCATCACCACGCGGGCGGTCTTCGGGGCCAGGCCCAGCAGCGCTTTCAAGGCGCTCGATGTTCGGCTGCGCGCTTTCAGTTCCAGCACTTGACCCAGCAGCACCAGCGCGGTAATGACAGCCGCTGGCTCAAAATACAGATTCAAGCCGCCATCCGCTGCCCTCAATGCGGACGTGACATGATTGGCCAGGAGCAGGGAAGCAATCAGCGCGCCCAGACTGTAGACATAGCTGACGCCAATGCCGAGGCCAATCAGCGTAAACATATTCAAATGCCAGCTACGCAGAGAGTTCCATCCGCGGGCCAGAAGTGGCCAGCCGCACCACAGGACCACGGGCGTAGCCAGCGCAAGTTCCACCCAGCCCAATGTTTTTCCGAGGAAACCCGCGAGAGGATGTCCCGAGAGAAATCCATCCGCCATGATTGCCAGCAGCGGAATCGTCAGTGCCGTTGCGAACCAGAAGCGGCGACGCATGTAGTCGAGTTCCGGATTTCGCTCTTCCGCCGCCACGGTGCGCGGCTCCAGCGCCATGCCGCAGATCGGACAAGCGCCCGGCTCCCCACGCACGATTTCCGGATGCATAGGGCAGGTGTATTCGATGCGCTGACTGGTCAACGAAATTTGAGCAGGCTCCAGCGCCATGCCGCAAATCGGGCAAGCGCCGGGACGGTTTTCGTGGACCTCCGGATCCATTGGGCAGACGAATTCAGTCGCGTGGTCTGCCTTAGCCTTGGTGGGCGATGTGGTCGCTGGACTGTTCGTTGTTTTTGGCAATCCGGTCAGCGTCACGAAAGACGGCACAGCGACGGGATGAAGATATTTTTCCGGTTCGGCGCTGAACTTGTCAGCGCAGGATTTCGCGCAGAAGAAATATGTCTTTCCATTGCGATCCAATTGCGCAGCGGAGCGGGCTGGCGTTACTTTCATGCCGCATACAGGATCGATTTCCGTTGCCGTGTAAAAGGCTGGATTCGCGCGGAATTTTTCCGCGCAGGACTTGCCGCAAAAATGGTAAGTTTTGCCACCATCGTCAACGCTTGCAACAGCCGGGCCCGGGGAGACGTGCATTCCGCAGACCGGGTCTTTGACGGTCCCTAGTTG
>JBOGLY010000389.1:0-3851 GCA_050746425.1 Acidobacteriaceae bacterium | reverse complement strand
TACGTTGTCCTGGCATACGATCCTTTTGGACAGGGAGAGCGGCTTCAATATATCAATCCCGCAACGGGCCGGTCTCTTTATGGACCCACCGGAGAGCATTCGCAAGCGGGCCGACCTATGGTGCTGATGGGTGAAAATTTTGCGTTGTACTGCGTGTGGGACGGCATTCGCGGATTGGATTATCTGGTGAGCCGACCGGAGGTGGATGCCAGCCGCCTGGGATGCACCGGGCAGTCGGGCGGCGGCACGATGACCATGTATTTCGCTGCACTGGAACCGCGGTTGCGGGCGGCCGCGGTCAGCGACGGAAATACTGAGAATGTCGCCGGGCCGTTTTTCGATCCTCCTGGTGCCACCGATGATGCGGAACAGAACATCGTGGGTGGGCTTCCTATCGGGATCGATCGCGGGGATTTGTTGTCGGCCTTTGTTCCCAAACCGCTTTTGATTTGTTACACGACGCATGACGAGGGAGTGACATACTCACCCGTTTACGAAGAATCGACGACGAACATCTACGAAGAATTGCACCGAGTCTACGGTCTTTTTGGATCAACCGACCACGTGAGACTGTATGCGTCGCACCTTCCTCACAGTTTGGATTATTTCAATCGAAGGCAGATCTATGCCTGGTTCAATCGATGGTTGGACAATATGTCCGCAGGAACGGAAGAAGCGGAGCTCGACGTTTTCCCTGAGGAGCGGCTGAATGCCACGCGCACGGGACAGGTATTGACATCTCTTGGTGGGCGCTCGGTCGTGCAGTTGAATGCGGATCGCGCGAAACGGGTGATGCAGGAGAGTCCATTTCAAAAGACTTCGATCGACCGGGCGATGCGCCAGCGCAAGGCACGCGCGGAATTGACTGAGTTGCTCGCGTTGCCGAAGCGCCGAGGGCCGTTGCACTCCAGGATTCTCTCGACGAATCCGCGCAAAAAGGTTGTCATCGAGGAATTGCAATTTGAGTCGGAGCCGGGGATGCGCATTCCCGGATGGTTCGTCGCGCCCTCTTCGACCGGCGGTCGCCACTCAACAGTGCTTTACCTCACAGACAACGGAGGAGACGACGTTGTCGGCGAGCCGGGATCGATGGATCGGCTGCTACACGCGGGACATGCGATTTGCGCGATCAGCCTGCGCGGACTCGGCATAAGCCAGCCTCGCCCCCCAAGCGGTGGACCGAATTACTATCGCGAAGGCAGCGTCCATCTGGATGAAAGATTCGCGTGGACCTGCCTGGTGATGGGCAGGCCGGTGATTGGGCAGCGAGTCTGGGATAGCATCCGGGCGATCGATTACTTGGTGAGCCGGCCGGATGTCGATCCATCGCAGATTAGAATCGTGGGCGTCGGCGCTGCGGGACTGGCAGCGATGATGGCCGCATTTCTTGACAATCATGCGCGCTCCGTTCTCGTCGATCGGACGCTGGCGAGCTATGCATCCATCCTTGAAGCCGAAGATTATGCATTGAAGCTGGCTTGGTTCGTTCCGGGCATTCTGCGCCAGTTCGATCTTCCGAAGATCGCCGAGTGGATGGACCCTCGGCCGTGCTGGATTCTGAATGGAGTCGGGCCGAACGGGCAGATATTGTCGGAGGCATCGTTGCGCAACGAATACGGCCGCGGCAATCACGATCAGACCTCGTTAACAGAGACCGTGCGCTTTATGGTGAAGCCGGTCGGCGATCCACAGGAGAGTTATCTTGATTGGCTAGAAAATACCTGAGGCAATTGCGGGCATGGCAACGCGATCTATCAATCGCTTGCGAACGGGAATGAATCGTTGCGCATGTCGCGTTTCGATTGATAACGATCCGTCCGTCTGCGACTAGAATCGAAACATGAATCTTAACCACCCGAATTCACACTGTACTCGGCGGCGATTTTCGCAACTGATGGCTGCTGCCGCTGGGCTTGCATTCGCTCCACAGGTTTTTGGTGAGGCGAAAGCAAGTCCGGCGATGCTCGTGGCTCCGATTGACCCGTTTTCCGGGCTTGACATTCTGCGCGTGCGATATGCAGCCGGGGGAAGGCCATCCAGCGACATTTCGGGGCTTGCTCTGTCCTGGTTGCTTACCGGCGAGAAGAGGTTCGCCGATAAAGCGCTCGGTCAAATGACGGCTGATGGAATGCCGGCGAAGCCTGGTTCAGGGAACTGGGTACAATTCGCGAACTGGGCGCTGGCCTACGACTGGTTGTATGGGTATCCCGACTTTGATCCGAAATTGAAAGATCGGCTTGCGGCGCAATTCACCGATGTCGCTGCCGTCACGGTTGCCCGACCGGAACTAACTCCTCCGTCGCAGGCTTCCTTTCAGAACTATCCAACGCGGTATCTCGGGCTCGCGGTATTTACGCTTTGCGCGGCGTCGAAGCATCGCCCCGACGATGCGTACCTTGCACAATTGAAATCGAAGACGGTCGTCGCTTTTCGCAACATGCTCCAGCTTACCCGTCTGGTTGTGCCGTGCGGAAGCTATCACGAGTCGATGGATTACATGCGCATCTCATACTTGCCGATGGCGATGCTGGCTGAGTTGCAGCGGACTAGGACTGGAGTGGACCCGGCGCGCAGATTCAGCATGTATGCCAACTTCGGAGATACATATCTCTACAAATTGCTGCCCGATGGGACGCCTTCTCGCGAAGGCGACAATGAGTATCCGATCCTGGACGATCGCGACACAGCGGCCCTCGGGTATGCGGTCCATCGTTTCAAGGACCCATACGCGGCATGGTTGTTGCGCGACAGCGGCTTTCCGGTCCGCAAATGGGCGCTGCCGGTCCTTGATTTCCTGTGGGATGATCCCGATGTCGTTCCGCGCGATCCAAGTGCGACCGCCGTCGGTGAGATTCCGCTTTGCCGCCACTTTCCCGGTGTCGATCAGGTTGTGTTTCGCGGGGGATGGGGTAGCAGCGACACGCGGATCGAATTCGATTGCGGACCCTACTTCGCGAAACACCAGCATCTCGATCGGGGCCACTTTACCATTTATCGTCGCGGGCATCTCGCGATAGACAGTGGAGCAGACTACACCGAGACGGAGAGCCCCCATTATTTGAACTACTATCGGCGTACCGTCGCGCACAATTCGATGCTTGTCTTCGATCCGTCAGAGAAATTCTTCTGGGGGGAAGACGTTGTACAGGCAGCCAATGATGGCGGCCAGAGGATGGACTCCTCCCGTTTCTGGAACACTGTTCGCAGTCTTGAAGATTGGGAGAAGACGCGCGATCTGTGGGACCTTGGGCACCTTCGCATCGTCGATGCGAGCGACAAATACAACTATGCGCTGGGCGATGCCACGCGAGCCTATTCTCCGCGAAAAGTAAGCCGCTTCACCCGCCAGCTCCTTTACCTGCCGGCCCTGGATGTCTTGTTGGTGTTCGATCGTGTCGTGAGCACTGGCGCAGCATTTCGGAAGGCATGGCTTCTGCACGCCGTGAACGAGCCATCCGTGGAAGGGCAATCTGCGGGCGACATCGGTCATGGCGGCGAAGAATTTCCGAACGCGCCGCGATTTCGCATTCAGGAAGGCGACGGAGAGATACTTGTCCACACGCTGTTGCCGGCCATGCATTCGACAACGCGCCGCGGCGGTCCCGAATATGAATTCTGGACGCCTGGAAATTCCACTGGCGGCGCCTGGGGGACCGGCAGGAACTGGCCTGTCGATCCGGCGGAAGGCGGACCGCTCCCAACGGAGCCGGACCTTCGAGCGATGTGGAAGAAGTTCTGGGGTCCCGATTGCGATCGCATCGAGCGATCCAATCGCCGCAATGTGATTCCAGGCGCGTGGCGCATCGAGGTGTCTCCCGCGCATCCCGCAAAGGAGGACCTTTTCCTCCACC
>JBOGLY010000388.1:0-3856 GCA_050746425.1 Acidobacteriaceae bacterium | reverse complement strand
GCATCATGCCGAGCCGGTCCGACTCCTTCAGCAAATGATCGAAAAGATCGAACCACTGCTTGGACAGGCAGTGACTCGGTCCGCGCGGGCATCCGATACCGACGGTTCCAAGATCGACACACGCGAAGAGTGTCATCCCACGGACCCCTCCTCGCTGCATCCCTTCCAGATCTGCCGTGATGCCTTCTTTGGTTACATTGCCGTCGATCCAGAAGACAAAGGCCCACGGATAGGCCGAGGCCGGCGGATGGGCGAACTCTGCATTCCACTGATTTGAGGTCTGGGAAAGCGCGCTCAAAGGGAATCGCGGACCAAGCCGGCTCCACGCCAGCAGCAGGCCGGAGCGGTGAAGAAACTTCCGTCGTGTTATCACGGGCGCTTATCCCTGGGCTAGCGAAGTACAGGAACAGAATGCGGGAGGTATATCCCTCCGCCGGGAACATATGAAATCTCTTGCCTGATTGGCTGCCCCTCAGGGATTCGAACCCCAATATGCTGGTTCAGAGCCAGCTGTCCTACCATTGAACGAAGGGGCAGTGCGGCGACGCGCGGGGAAACAGCGTCCTTACTGAATATATTGTCCGCGCGCGGCGAGGTCAATTCTCTGGCGGCATTGCAACAAGCCACCTTATCGGTTAGTTGATTGCCATGTCCTGCGGTGCTATCGTTTTTGCGGGGTGATAAAGGCTCCCGCGTTGGAGGTGCCGAATGAATCGCTTCCGATTTGGATCCTGCGCTTCGCTCTTCTCCCTCATTCTTCTAACGATTGTTAGCTGCGGCACGGGGTCCGGCTCGCGGACCCTTTTATCGATTTCCGTCAGCCCGGCTGTTGCGACCGCTCCCAAAGGGCCAATACAGTTTATTGCCACGGGGACTTTCAGTTCGCCGCCGTACACCGTCGCACCGCTTCCAGCACTGTGGACGGGAAGCTGGACGGCGCTGCCAGCCCTTTGCGTCGGCGACGCCTGCGTAGGAATCGATCCCAACACCGGCCTGGCGCTATGCGGCGGGGTTCCGCCTAAGGTGACCATCACGGCCAGTGCCCCCAGCAACCCAAATCTCCCGCTTAACAGCCAAAACGTGCCTCTTGTCTCAGGAACGGCGACTCTCAACTGCAATTGAATGGAGCGCCCTGACCCGCTGGACGCACATGTACCGCATTATTCTTCTTTATTCTTCGCGCAATACATCGAGCGGCTTTTGCTGCAGAATGCCATAGGATGCGAGCCATCCCGTGAGGCTGGCCAAGACGGCTACGGCTGCTATGGCTGCAATAGAGCTGCCCCAGTCGGGATGAAAACTGACATCCATCTTATGCAGCAGAACATGCGAAAGCAGCAATGCACACGCTACGCCGGCCACGCCGGCAATTCCTCCCAGGACTAGAAATTCAACGGTCAGCATTTGAACGACCTGCTTGCGCAGCGCGCCGAGGGATTTGAAGATCGCCACCTCGCGCACCCGTTGAAAGCGGGTTGCCGTAACGCTGGACGCAAGAATGATGCCGCCTGCCAGCAACACAAACCCCGCCAGAAATCTGAGTACGATTGCGATCTGGTCCACGACCTTGCGGACGACCTCCAACACATCCGCCATGTTGATGACCGTCACGGTAGGATAGGCGGCGAACAGGTTCTTCTCCACATCGCCAACACGCGCCGGGTCGGCATGAAACGCGCCATACCAAACGACCGGCTGACCGACCAGCACGCGACTGGGCAGGATAAATCGACTGCGGGCATATATGTGATCGCCATCGGGCCGCACAATTGCAACGACGGTAGCTGCAATTGTGTTTTGTCCGGCAAGAAAGCCGATGCGCGAGCCGAGTTTCAAATGCAGCATTTTTGCTGTGTTTTCGGTTATCGCAACCTGCGATGCAGCGCTCGCGTTCGCCCACCAATGTCCGGCAACAATTTTCTCGCCGATCGGCAAACTGTCCGCCCAGGTGAGCGAGGTCGAACGCAGCATCCGCTTTGGATAATGCTGGATATGCAATTTCTCCGTGGGTACGCCATTGAGCGAAACGACGCGCGCGGAGACAACCGGAAGCGTCTCCATGGGCCCATTGACCGCCGGCTGCGCCTCAATCACCTTCTTCACTCCTGCCAACTCGTCCGCGCCAACGTCGACGAGAAACACGTTAGGAATGTTGGCGGATCCGCTGGTTGTGCGCAAGTCTAGTACGATGGCCCGCTGCACAAAATAGATCGTCATCATCAGCATCACGCCCAGGCCAAGAGCGGTCAGCACCGCCGCGGATTGATTGCCTGGACGTTGCAGATTTACCAGCCCCTGACGCACCATGGGCGTAAATCGCCTGCGATGAAATTGCATCGCCCATCGAAGCGCAGCCAGCAGGCCGGCAGCCGCGAGCAGTAATACGACCAATACCACGAGCAAACCGCCAGCAAACCATTCCCCCACCAGCGCGGACGAGGTAAGACTGCTTGCAATTGCGGCCAGCCCCACCAGAATGAGAAAAACCAGCCCGATCTGGATGGGATCGCGAGGAAAGATATTTGCAAGAAGTTTTCGCTGCTCCTGCTCCACATTGCGGCGCAGAATGCGTAGCGGGCGGAAATTGCGAATCTCGAGCAGCGGCGGCAGAGTGAACAGCAGTGTCACCAAAATACCCGTGCACAGCCCGATCAGGACAGGAGAAAGAGCAAGACGGCCTGCCACCGGCAATGAGATGAGTCGCTCCAGCAGAAAAGGAAAAGCGCGCGCCACGCCGAAACCTGCGGCTACGCCCAGCAATGCTCCCACGACGCCGAGAAAGAGGGTCTGCAGCAGATAAATTCGCATTACCTGCGAAGAGCGCGCGCCGAGCGCTTTCATAATGGCGATGGTTTCCAGGCGCTGTTGCAGATGCGCATGCATGGCCATGGCCACGCCGATCGCGCTGAGGACCAGCGTGACCAGGCTAACCAGCGTCAACATTGCGGTCGAGCGATCCAGACCATGCACCAGCGCCGGATTGGCTTCGCGATAATCCGTCACCTGCGCCTCCGGCAAGATGTTTTCAACGCGCTTGCGCAACTCGCCAATCGTCATGCCCGGATGGCTTCCCGGCGGCGGCAGGCGGAACAACATCCGCTCCGCCGCGCGGCTACCGGCGCGAATCAATCCAGTCGCGGGCAGCGCAGTCTGGTCGATCATCACGCGCGGTCCGATGCTGAATGCCGAGGAAATTCTGTCTGGCTCGGAAGTGAGCACATCCCCAATTGTGAATTGCGTGTTGCCTAGATGGACCGTATCGCCAACGCGCGCATGTTCGCGCAGTAAAAATTCCTCACTGACGACTGCGAAGTTGTCGTGCAGGACGTTGCGCAGCGACCTGCCCGACGCCAGGACGACATTTCCGTAATAGGGATACTGCGAGGGATCGACGGCTTTCAACGACACCATCACTGGGACAGCGTCCTTGCCCATGGACGCCATCGAAACCGTTTCCGTTACCAGGGTGTGCCGTACGCCGCGCGATTGGAAGCGATCGAGTTCAGCAAGCTGCTCGTTCGTGTACGGATGATAATCCGTGGCCGATAAGTCGGCAGCCATCAAAATGCGCGCCTGCCGCATGAGCGTTTCCTGAAAAACAATGCTGAAGCTGCGGACGCCAGTCAGCGAGCCGACCCCGAGCGCGACGGCAACCACGACAAACGTGAATTTCATCCATGAGGCATGCAGATCGCGCCATGCGATTTTCCAGGACGTACTCCATGCAAGGCCGCCGGCGCTGTGCATCACACGCCCGCCTCGGTATTCAATTCGAGCGTCTCGCACATCTCATCGGCTTCGATGCGGCCGTCGCGCAGAAGAATTCTCCGCTCCGCGTGGGCGGCCAGGGTTTCAT
>JBOGLY010000387.1:0-3887 GCA_050746425.1 Acidobacteriaceae bacterium | reverse complement strand
CTGGCGCTGGCGGTCGGTGTCATGGTGGATGCGTCGATCGTGATGGTGGAGAACGGCTATCGCCATCTCTCTGAGCGGCAGGAACGCGAGGCGGCGCCAGTAAAAGAACGAGATCGTCAGCACATTCTCATCGACGCCGCGAAACAGGTTGGTCCGGCGCTGTTCTTTTCCTTGCTGATTATTGTGGTGTCGTTCCTTCCGGTCTTTCTCCTGCAGGCGCAGGGAGGGCGCATGTTCCGACCGTTGGTATGGATGAAGACGCTCGCAGTGGGTTCGTCTTCCATTCTTGCCATCACGCTGGTGCCGGTCCTGATGGTGATGCTGATTCGCGGGCGCCTCCGCCCGGAACGAGACAACCCCATCCTTCGCGCAGCTCAGGCGATCTATCTACCCATCCTGCGTTTCTGTCTGCACCATCGCTGGTTGGTGATCGGGATCAACCTTCTCTTTCTGGGTGTGACACTACCGCTCGGCCTCCATCTCGGTAGCCAGTTCATGCCTCCACTCTACGAAGGTTCGGCCCTGTACATGCCGACAGCGTTGCCCGGTATCTCGATTGGACAAGCGAAAGTGCTGTTGCAGGAGCAGGATCGCATCATCCGCAGCTTCCCCGAAGTCGTCAGCGTCTTCGGCACTGCCGGACGCTCCAACAGCGCGACCGACAATGCGCCACTTGGCATGTACGACACCACGATTATGCTGAAGCCGCGTAAACAATGGCCCGCAGGCATGACGTACGCCAAGCTGATTCAGCAAATGGACTCCAAGCTCCAGTTTCCCGGCCTCTCAAACACCTGGACCATGCCCGTCGAAAATCGACTGGACATGGAACTGACCGGCATCAAAACCCCAATTGCGATGAAGGTACAGGGGCCGAATATCGACGGCATCCAACAGGCCGCTCTGCGAATCCAGAAGGTCCTAGCCGGAATGCCCCAGGTGCGTTCCATCTTTGCAGAAAAGACTGGCCAGGGCTTCTACGTGAACGTGGCCCCTAACCGAGAAGAAGCAGCGCGCTATGGCCTGACGGTTGCGGATATTCAGACAGCGGTCGCATCCGGCATTGGAGGCAAAAACATCGCGGAGAATATCGAAGGCCGAGATCGCTTCCCCATCAACGTCCGCTACGAACGAGATTTCCGCGACAATATAGAGCAGATGCGCGGCATCTTGATTGCGACGCCCTCGGGTGCGCAGATTCCACTCGGGCAGGTAGCGAGTATCTCGTTCTCCCGAGGCCCAGCCATGATCCGTGACGAGGACGGGGCACTGACCGGCTATATTTACATCGACCTGGCAAACACCAACTATGGTGGGTTCGTCAGTCAAGCCAGCCGACTACTGCAACAGAAGCTGAAATTGCCTGCGGGCTACACCTATCAGTGGTCGGGGGAGTACGAGTTTGAGCAACGGGCGAATCGGCGCTTCAAGCTCATTCTGCCCATCGTATTTTTTGTAATTCTGATTTTGCTCTACCTCGCCTTCCATTCCTTTGCAGAAGCGCTGATGCTGATTTTTCCCACCTTCTACGCGCTCACTGGAGGCCTGCTGCTACAGTGGTTTCTTCATTACAACTTCAGTGTTGCCGTTGTGGTTGGCTACATCGATCTCTTTGGGATTGCCGTGGAAACCGGCGTCGTCATGGTCATCTATCTGCACGAAGCGCTCAAGGAACGCATTGAAACAGGGCGGGCACAGACAAACGCAGACATCGAAGCCGCGGCAATCGAAGGCGCTGTTCTGCGCCTGCGCCCCGTTCTGATGACCGTCATCGTTGTGCTGGCCAGCCTGGCTCCCCTCCTCCTCGAATCCGGCATTGGCTCCGATGTGATGAAGCCGATCGCTGCTCCCATCGTTGGCGGCATGGTAACCTCCAGCATTAACGTTCTGATTCTGCTTCCCGTATTCTTCGTCATGCTGAAGGAGCGGGCATTGAAACGGGGAAAACTCGTTCTTCCCCATGCCGAAGATTCTGACTAGCATCCGCTCCGATGCAACCGAGCAAAGCCGACGCTGTTATCTTTCTGTAAGGCAAGTAGAAATCGGCGTCAAAGGTGCTGAAGCACCTTCTCTAGCACCCTAATTCTGGGCACGGCAGATGTCTGTGTACTCTGACGTGAAAAAGACGCAATGAAGAGGCCGCTGCCTTTGCAGGACAGGCGTTTGGACGAAATGCAGAGGTCTGCGAGGATACTGAAGAACTTTCAAAAGACTTGGAGTGCTTCTGCTAGCCATCCGTGACCACGTTTTCAATGACCTATGATCAGAAGCCCTCTGTCACGGATGTGGGATCGGGAGTGCAGTCGGAAGCTGTCTTAAATTAGGTATAAAGTCTTTTGAATCAATCAAGAGATGGCCCCTTGCCCTTTGATCTTTATCTATCAGGAGCTTATGGAAGCGTGCTGCTTTGTTCGGTGCCCGCATTGAGCTGCCCTTGGTTTAGTCGGGGTAAGTGAGAGTGCTCGGGGTTGAGTTTAGCAGCGAGATCGGCTCGCCGCCGGTTTTCGACAGAGGCACGAAGCCCAGCTCATCGACGATCAGCAGTTCGTAGCTGGCGATCTGTTTCTGGAAGCGGAGCAGCTTCCTCTCGTCGCGAGCCTCGATCAGTTCGCTGACCAGGGCACCTGTGGTGGTGAAGCGCACGCGGTATCCGCGCTGACAGGCGGCCAGGCCGAGATCCAGTGCGATATGCGACTTGCCGGTGCCGTATTTGACCGCGACATGCAGCGGCACATCGGATGCGAAAACGATGTTCTCTTTCCGCGCGCCGTTGCAATGGGAGGAAACGCCTGTAATCGACAGAAGGTAGCGGACGGGTAACTTCGGTTCTCTTAGGTCGGCAATCTATTATGCGATCAATGTTTCGTAGCAGCACTAAGGCTGCGTACGTAACATGTGATTTGCCATATTTCCTGGTCGGTATTGATCTTCGCGAATCCAGGCATACCACTCAGGCGGATGGCATTCTTGATGACCCAGAACATCTCCTTATCGGATAACATCTGCACAGTGCGCGAACTGAGGCTTGGGACGCGGGGATACATGGATTCGCCGATGGGCTTCGGCGTGTGTCCGTCCGATCCGTGACACGAAGCGCACTCCATTCCATAGAGACCCTCTCCGGCGGAAATATTGGACGCATTGTTGACAACAGTTGAGGCGGGTACATTCCGTGCCGCTCGGCTTATATACCACCCTCTCGCTTTGGCTGCCACGGAAGTTTCAAACGGTCCCGGGCCGCCAACAGCGCCGATGCTCGCATGGTCGATCCCGTAGATCGCGACGCCGACGATAAGAACGGGAAGAATGATAAGGGTCAACCAGGCTGTATGGCGCAATCATACCTCTGTGGCGACACGGGCTGGTAATTGTGCCGCCAGGCTCGCAATGCGACGAGGAATGAGATCGCTCGTGATCCACGACGCGATTAAGCTAGCCAGGGATCAATCGATCCGTAAGTTACTGTGGCTCACGCCTCAGGAGGCTGCTCTTATTCTGTCGACATGGATTGTGTTGGTTGACTTATCCAGCGTTCCCGTAACTCTCACGTTCTCGCCCGCGAGAGACTTCGCTCGACTCTGGTCATCGAGCTGATAAATGGTGTTTGTCGCCTTGTTATAAAGCACAACGGGGCTGCCGGCTTTGTTACATGCCAGGGTGCAGTCTTTGGGTGTGTGGGTACCGGTCATCTTGTACCCGGCATCATGGCTGCCGGCTTTGGCGCAGGTATTATCCATGATTTGGCCCCGGTAGGTTTTCGTAGGCGGTTGCGCGAATGTCAAGGTCGGAAGGAGCATGAGCATTGTGGCGATCAACGATAATTTTTTCATTCTGATTCCCCTTCATTACTGTGGAACTCGGGCGCAACGACTTCTCCGGCGTTGGCC
>JBOGLY010000386.1:0-3895 GCA_050746425.1 Acidobacteriaceae bacterium | reverse complement strand
GACGATTCTCATGGGAAAACCATTATGGCTATTATAGCCATATAATGTCACTGCCTTCAACATTCGAAGAAGAGCTGGAAAAAAGGGGTGCATCTGCGCCGGACTGGAAGACATCCAAACCTGGCATGGGTCCATGTCATGCGTAGGGCTGTCGTATTGGTCGTTGCAGCAGGAGTGGTGTTGGCCCCACGCGGCAATGCAAGCAAGCGACAGGCTGCTTCATCCGTGGCGAGCGCCGCCGGTCTATCTTCGAGCTCCGTAGCATTCGACGCAAAAGCAAATGAACGCGGCGCTATTGTCGCAGTGACAAATGCCGACGACACGATGGCTCACTGGAGCACGTGCGCCCAGCCGGACTGTCATCCAGGCGGCAAGGGCATTCCCGTTTCCACCAATCAGACCATCGGCAATAGCAACCCGTCGGTCGACGGAGCGTCGATGCTGCTGACTGAGACGGCGGACTCGAAGAATTTTTACACCAACGTGCTGTGGGTGTATAAGGCGAAGGCCTGCGACGCTTGTACGCAGATGAGTACGGATTTCTGGGCGTATCCGGTAAGCGCCTCCCACGTGGGATCGCTGGAATACGATGCTTTCGTGTTCGATGCCGCGGACCAACTGGACATTATGTGGGGTGTGCAATGGAACCAGCGCAGGGGGAAATGGCAGGTATGGAACCAGGGTACAAACCGGTGGGTCGATACGACGGTGACGACGGGCCCAACATTTGGCGACTGGAACCATCTCCAGTTCGCCGATCATCGCGTGTTAGGCGACACAAGCTGCGCGGGCACGGAGTGCTTGTATTACGATTCGATGACTCTGAACGGAACGACTTACACATTGAACATGGCTGAACCGGCGGGAGCCATCCATCCCGGATGGCATTCGGTGAGCGGCTTCCAGTTTCAACTGGATGCGGCGCCCGTGAGCAGCGGCACGGCGACGATAAGCGAGTACATCGACGAAGCGAATATGTGGGCGAAGTAAATCCAATCCGCGACGGCAATATTCTTTATTTTGAGTCCCCGATGATCGGGGCCGCGGTGTGATCCTCGCGCCAGGAACGCTGGCCGCGCCGTTTCGCCCCCTGGAGCCGGCGTTTTGCGGCCTCGTCCTCGACAATGGCATTGATTTCTCCGCCAATGAGGATCGCAATGCCGCTGATATAAAACCAGAACATCAGAATTACAAGGGTGCCAAGGGTGCCGTAGAGTCTGCCGTAGTTGCCAAACCTGTCCACATACAATTTGAAGAGCATGGAAGCAACAATCCAGACGATTGCCGCGATGACGCTGCCTGGGAGCAGCCATTTCCACCGCTGATCGCGAACGTCGGGCGCGAAACGATAAAGGCAAAGCAAAGCGAAGAGCAATACAAAAATTGCGGCGATCCATTCCGCAATGTGGATGGTCCCGAAAATTGCGGGACCGGATGCAAGTTTTTGCAGCCCCACCGTGCTGAATACGCCCGCTACCAGAGCCGCAGCCACAAGAAGCACGACACCAATGGCCAGCACGAGAGAGAGCAATTTGGCTCTCCACCATGCCCTGCTTTCTTCCAGCCCATACATCACGTTTAGCGAGTCGATCAGCCCGGAAGTCGCCGAAGATACCGACCAGAGGGCGAAAGCAAGCCAGTACCATGCAGTCCGATTTCCCGCGGTCTGGGTCAATACCTGTTTGACAAGCGTGGACGCGGAAGAAGGAAGGGCATGGCCGACGTATCGCATCAAGCTGGCTTGCCACATTGAGCCAAAACCAGCCCTGGAGAGCATTCCGATGACGGCGAATAACATGGGAAAAAATCCAAGTAGAAACCAGAAAGACAAAGCACCGGCACGATCCACGAGGTCGTCGCTCATCGTCTGATGAACCAAAGCGCGAAACAGGTCCCTCCAACTCGACCCGGACGTTTTTAGCAAAGCCGCCATCTCGTGTCCTTTCAGTCGTCAGTGCATTTTCACGATCGGAATGCGACTGTTATAGCCGCGCGAGCGTATTTGGATCGAATTGGCCGCCGAAATACTTGTTCAATGCTTCGAGAAAAACTTCGCTCTTCTGTGTGGCTTGCGCGAACAGGGTCATGCAGGAGTGAAACTTGAGATTGTCAGGATAGCCGAAAATCTGGTCGATCGACTTGCCTGCAACGTTGACGACGAGGCGCGTGCATTCTCGCAACCTTGCTCCAAGCACCGGGTGCGCCAGGTATGCTTGGGCTTCGTCGTCAGAAGAGATTGCAAAATATTGCGCGGTCTGGCTGGAACCAAGGCCGCGAATTTGCGGAAAAATAAACCACATCCAATGGCCGGTTTTTCTTGCCTGGCGCAACTCCGCGCATACTTGCGGATACACGGTGGCCTGCGCCTCGACAAATCGCTGCAAATTGTATGGGTCATCCATGTCGATGCACCTGGGAATTTTCTCGTCGGCGGCTGTCCCGCATTGAGTACCGGACTGATACTCTCTCCTTATACCAAGGAGCAAGCGTAGGCATGAAGGTTCTGGTCATTGGCGGCGGCGGTCGCGAGCACGCGCTGGTCTGGGCAATTGCCCGGTCGCCCCGCGTAAGGGAAATTGTTTGCGCGCCCGGAAACGGCGGCATTGCGGCGCATGCTCGCTGCGTTCCAGTCAACCAGAAAGATCTGGATGACATGGTGAGAGTAGCGGTCGCGGAACAGCCGGAGTTGATCGTTGTCGGCCCTGAGGTGCCATTGAGTCTCGGCCTGGTCGATGAACTTACCCGTCGTGGAATGCGCGTCTTCGGTCCAACGCGACGCGCGGCGATGCTGGAGACCAGCAAGGTCTTCGCGAAGGAATTCATGCAGCGGCATCACCTGCCTACAGCTCATTACGCGGTCTGTGGATCTGTCGCGAAAGCTCATGAGGCGTTGGCGCATTTTCACGCGCCCATTGTTGTGAAGGCCGATGGCCTGGCGGCGGGCAAGGGTGTCGTCATCTGCGAGTCGAAACAGCAAGCGGAAGCGGTAGTCAAACAAATGCTGGCGGGGCAGTTGTTGGGCGAGGCGCAGCATCAAGTATTACTTGAGGAACATCTTACAGGTGAAGAGATATCGTGGCTTGTATTATCCGATGGGGCGCATGTGCTGCCCCTTGTCGCCGCGCAGGACCATAAGCGAATCGGAGAAGGCGACACCGGCGCGAATACCGGCGGCATGGGCGCTTATTCAACGGACACGTTGCTAGCGCCGGAGATGCGCGACTGGCTGGTGCATCACATCGCGAAGCCGACGGTTGAAGGGATGGCCGCCGAGGGTGTTCCGTTTCGCGGGGTCCTCTATTGCGGACTGATGATGACAGCGCGCGGCCCGATGCTGCTGGAATTCAATGCTCGATTCGGCGATCCGGAAACGGAAGCGATTCTGCCGCGGCTGCGCGATGGTGAATTGTTGCGAGCGATGGAAGCGGCTGTCGATGGGCGGCTCGATCAGATCCAGCTTGAGTGGCGCAGCGAACCCGCGGTCACGGTAATCGCGGCTTCGAAGGGCTATCCGGGAGGCGTTGAAACCGGTCACGAGATCAGAGGTCTGGAGCAGGCAGCGAACGCGGAAGGAGTGACCGTCTTTCATGCCGGAACGGCGTTGCGGGACGGAAAACTGGTGACTGCCGGGGGCCGCGTGCTGGCGGTGACGGCAATTGCGGAAACCTTGCAATCGGCGTGCGATCGAGCTTATGATGCGCTGAGAAAAATCGACTTTGACGGAATGTATTATCGGCGCGACATAGCGCACCGCGCACTGAAAAAAAGCAGCACGAAGCAATAGGTGGGTGGGTCATTTTTCGCGAGGGAAATCGGAGGCAACATGAAAGCGATGCGAGTTATAACGGGCATTGCGGTGCTACTGGTGGCGCTGCACTTTGCCCATGGCATCCAC
>JBOGLY010000385.1:0-3902 GCA_050746425.1 Acidobacteriaceae bacterium | reverse complement strand
CCATCCGTCCTTCCACTGGATTTTTGCTGGAAAATCGTCGCCTTCGATCGCCATCGCCTTCTGTCCGGCGGGGCTGGTATAGAGTACCGTGCCATCCACCTCCATCACCTGCAGGCAATCCACGCTGTTTTCTAGAATTCCCCTGGCGAACTCCTCGCTTTCACGCAGCGCCGACTCAGCGGCGATTCGACGCGCGATTTCCACTTGCGCATCCTTGTATAGGCGCTCCCGCTCATCCCCGATTTCCTGCAGGGCTTGCGCCTTTTGCTGCAGCAAGCTCACTTGCCGAAGCCGCTCTTCCTCTTTTTCCAGCGACATGTAGCTTTCCGCGGGAATTACATGGGAATGTTCCGCGCAGATCAGTTTAAACGACGCATCGTGCGATGCTTGTCCGAAGCCCCACATGGGATACGCGCAACGCAATTGGAAAGAATGTGTGACTGCAAGCTGGTTCCAAAGCTGTTCGAGTCGGACCGCCGCCTCAATTTTCCCTTCGGCCCACAGCAAAGCGACCATCTCTCCAAAGACCACCGGGCTTGACCGTTCGCTTGAACCTCCGATTGAGGCTTCCAGCAAAAGGCCAGAAAGCACAGCGTGAAACCGCGACTCGTCCGGCCAATCGTCAACAATAAATCTAGACAGCGTATCCACCGCATCGACCGCGATGTAGCGGCGATTTGTAGCGACAGATTGTAAATCGATACTCCAGGAGAGGCGCTGAACCAGACCCTCGCGATGGGGCTTAGTCGCGACCACAATAGCGGCCCCGCCCGCTCCTAAAGCAGAACCGACGTAGCGGCTAAGCCCATCCAGGAGGACGCTGTCGTCCTCATAAAACTGAACTGAATGAGTATGGCCCTGCGCTGCTGACGGGAGCGCGACCGGGGAGGCTCCCATGGAAGGCCTCCGATCGATTCCAACTGCTGGATGATTCATGAGGCTCAAAATTGTATCCCCGGGGGCGGAACTCTACCTTGAACACTTAGATACATTCAACCGGAAGGCAGTTGGCTGCGGGCACCCACGCGATGAAAATAAAGTACGATCACTCGTGCCCAGGATCCAACGCGCAAATTCAGCATCGACCCTTTGAAGCGCTAATCAGGGTGAAATCGGAGCAGCAAACGAATCTTGTTTCAAGCGATACACATCCGCTTCGGTCCGCATCCGAAATGCTGCCGCTCGGCGTACAATCGAGCAAAAGGGGCTGAATTGCTCCATTTCCGTGCATCGACTGCGGCACAAGTGCGAGGTAGTGTTTCGAATGAGGAAGATTCGTGTCGCCGAAGGGAATCCCCTTTCTCTGTGGAGATGGCAAAGTGTCGCCGCGCTATTGGCCGCTTTTGCTTTGTCGGCCGCGGCAGTTGCCCAAAATAGCTCCGCTCCGACGCACGCCGCTGCTCCGGGCGGAATCGCTGCTCCCCTTTCCAAACCGGTTACTAATCCCGCTGCGTCGGATGCAGCCAATGCCTCGCAAACCCCGGCGGGCATTACGGGGAAGCGTGCGCAGTCCTATTACCATTTCACGCTCGGTCATTTGTATGAAGAGTCCGCGGAGCAGAATGGACGCCCGGAGCTGGCGGTTCAGGCAATTGAACAATACAAGCTGGCGATCGCTGACGATCCCGATTCAGTTTATCTGCGGAACACATTGGCCGACACCTACTTCAAGCTGGGAAGAATACGCGAGGCCATTGAAACAGCGCAGCGCGTATTGAAGGCGCATCCGGATAACCTGCAAGCCAACAAGCTGCTGGGTCGCATTTACCTGCGATCGCTCGGCGATACGGAAAATGGACAACAGGCCAGTCCGATGTTGGATCTTGCCATCCAGGAATTTCAGAAAATTGTGCAGCTCGAGCCGAAGAAGGTGGAAGATCGTCTTCTGCTAGGCCAGTTGTACACGCTGAAGCACGATACCGGCGCTGCGAAAGCACAGTTCGAGCAGGCCCGCCAGATTGATCCCGATTCAGAAGACGTGGTGTTGAACCTCGCCCGCCTGTACGGTCAACAGAACAATCTTCCGGAAGCCATCCGCGTTCTGCAAAGCGTGCCACCGGAAGACCGCACGTTCAAGATCGATCTGGCACTAGCCGCTGCCTACGATCAGTCCGGAAACAGTACCAAGCTCGCTATCGCCGCCTACCAGGACGCATTGAACCAGCAGCCGGACAATCTCGATGCGCAGCGCGGCCTGGCCGAGGATTTCCTGACCAGCGGCCAGCCCGATGCGGCGCTGAAAATTTTTCAAGGCGTCGCCGCGCAGGACCCGGAAGATGTCCGCTCTTTCCTGCGCATTGCCGAACTGGACCGTACACAAGGAAACTTGAAGCAGGCCCAGGCTGCATTGGACCACGCGAAGACGCTTAGTCCGGATTCACCTGAAGTACGCTACAACGAGGCGCTGATCGACGAGGCGCAGGGCCACCTGGACAAAGCCGCGGACCTGTTGCAACAACTCGCAAACAGTACGCACCATGACAGCGAAAAATACACGCCGGATGAAAAAAACAATCGCGCCATTTTCCTCGATCGCCTCGCCACCGTCTACCACGATCAAAATAAAACCGATCAGGCCATCGCGGTCTACAAGGAAATGATTGCCCTCGGCGGAGACGATGCCGAACGCGGATACCAGGGCGAAATTGACACCTATCGCGACGCCAAGATGCTGCCCGAAGCGACAGTGGCCGCACAGCAGGCCGTGCAGTCGCTGCCGAAAAACGCTGATCTGAAACTCACCCTTGCCAGCCAACTGGTAGACACTGGAAAGCAGAAAGAAGGGATCGCGCTCGCCAAAGCTCAGTTAAACGGGAGCAAACAAGATCGCGTGGTCTGGCTGACTCTGGCGCAGATTTACACCCGCTTGCATAAGTGGAAGGATGCATCCTCTTCCATCGACCAGGCGCAAAAGCTTAGTGCCTCCAAGCAGGAAATGAGCCTGATATATTTCCTCCGCGGAGCGCTGCAGGAACGGCAAAAACATATCGAGTCGGCCGAGCAGCAGTTTCGGCAATCACTCGCATCGGACCCTAACAACGCCCTGGCGCTCAACTACCTTGGATACATGCTGGCCGACCACGACCAAAAACTGAACGAGGCGCTCCAGTTGATCGAGCACGCGGTAAAACTCGATCCGGAAAATGGCGCATATCTGGATTCCCTCGGGTGGGTGCATTACAAGCTCGGACAGTACGAGTTGGCAGAAGAAGCGCTGGAAAAGGCCGTCACGCTGATTCCGAAAGACCCGACAGTCCATGACCACCTGGGCGAGGTATACGCGTCGACCGGTCATCTGCAGCAGGCCGTCGCGCAATGGGAAAGCTCTCTTGCCAACTACGCCAATTCCGCTCCAGCGGACGCCGAACCGTCGGACGTAAACAAGGTCCGTAAGCGTCTGGACAAAGCGAAGGTCAAGCTGGCGAAAGAAGATGCGCACGCCCCTGTTCCAATCGCGCATTGAGCCTTTATTCCTCATGCAGGCTTCCTCGCTCAGCAATTGCGCAGTGATCGGCGATGCCCACGATCCACTGACAGCGCGGGAGCACCCTGAATCGCCTCATGCGTACCGCTCAGCATTTCAACGCGACCGCGATCGCGTGATTCACTCGCGAGCGTTTCGCAGGCTGGCGGGGAAAACGCAGGTGTTCACCCACCGCAACTCCGACCACTTCCGCAGCCGGCTGACCCACACCATTGAAGTTACTCAGATTGCCCGCACCATCGCCGCTGCGCTCGATTTGAATGAAGACCTGGCGGAAACCCTGGCCCTGGTCCATGACATCGGGCATCCACCTTTTGGCCACGCTGGGGAGCAGGCGCTTGATCGCCAACTGCAAGCCTATGGTCTGCGCTTCGACCATAATATTCACGCATTGCGCATCGTCGAATACTTTGAGCAG
>JBOGLY010000384.1:0-3912 GCA_050746425.1 Acidobacteriaceae bacterium | reverse complement strand
CGGCTGATGTCGCAGGCCCTTCGCAAGCTGACCGGAACCGTGTCGAAGTCGCGCACCTCGCTCATCTTTATTAACCAAATTCGCGAAAAAATCGGCGTCATGTTCGGCAACCCTGAAACGACGACCGGCGGACGCGCGCTGAAGTTTTATTCCTCTGTGCGCGTCGATATTCGCCGCATTGCCGCTGTAAAAGAGGGCGATGTCGTGGTCGGTTCCAGAACCAAGGTAAAGATCGTCAAGAACAAGGTGGCGGCGCCATTTCGCGAAGCGGAGTTCGATATTTTGTACGGCGAAGGCATCTCGCGCGAGGGCGATGTGCTGGACCAGGCGGTGCTGCATAACATCGTGGAGAAATCCGGCGCGTGGTACAGCTTCTCTGGCGAGCGGATCGGTCAAGGCCGGGAAAACGTCCGGCAATATTTCAAGGACAACAAGGACACATTTGGCCGCGTCGAAACTGCATTGCGCCAGAAGCTGGGCATTGCCGGAAAGAGCGATGTACCGGATGTGCCGCCCATCCCACCAGTCCCCATGAATGGCGCCGCCACTGCGCAGGAAGTAGTGAAGGCGGGCGCGCGAAAATAGCTCTTCCGATAAAAATGTGAACAAGATTGCAGGGCTGCATCTGTTTCTGACGAACGACCGGCACCTGAACCCGCTTTCGATTCCTGGCATCCACTTCATCGCAGGGTTGGACACGGATATTTTTTAGGCGGAAAGCAGATCACGGCGAAACCGTTCATTCCTGGACAGCTATTTCTAATATTGGACAGTTTGAGAGCACCGGGCCCACCCACACGGCGGGCTATTTTCAATTTTTACATTGAGTTCCGGGATACTCCCGATTGGACTCCAGAATGCTGGTGCAATGGGCGTGGCCTATGCTGAAACGGGAGTCTTTCCTACATGCGAAGGATTTGGATCGATCTTCGTTTCACATTACGTCAATTGAAGAAAAGCCCAGGGTTCACCTTCGTTGCGGTGGCGATTCTCGCGCTGGGTATTGGGGCGACGACGACCATTTACACGCTGCTCGATCAGGCGCTATTGCGCTCGCTGCCGGTGCGCAACCCGGACCGCCTGGTGCAGTTAAATGGGTCGGGCGCATTCTGGGGGTATACCGAGAGCTTCAATGGGGATAACTCGAATGTCTTCTCGTACCCCATGTACCGGAACCTGCGCGACAGGAACAAAGTCTTCAGCGGAATGCTGGCAGCCACTCCCACGCATGTTGGACTCGAGTGGCACAATCAGCCGGAACTCGCGGACGCCGAACTGGTCTCAGGCAATTATTTTGATGTGCTCGGCGTAAAGCCTGCGCTCGGAAGGTTGCTGTTACCCTCCGACAATCGCGTGAAGAATGGCAGCCCGGTTGTCGTCTTAAGCTTCGGGTACTGGCAGCGGCATTTTGGCGCGGACCCGCGCATCTTAAATCAGACCATCGGCATCAACGGTCATCCCTTCACCATGGTTGGCGTGGCCGCACCTGGATTTCACAGCGTGATCGGTGGCAATACGCCAGCCGTTTTCGCGCCCATGTTGATGAAGCCGGAAGTGGAACCGGGAAGGGATGACCTCGACGATCACCAGTCGCGCTGGTTGAGTATCATCGCGCGGTTGAAACCGGGAATGACGCGGGCCAAGGCGCAGGCAGGGATGCAGCCGCTATGGCACGCGTTGCGCGCCGACGAGCTAAAGGAAATGTCGATCCATTCCAAGCGTTCCCGCGTAGCTTTTCTCGTCAACAGCCACTTGACCTTGCGAGATGGCGCAAGAGGATTCTCCTCGGACGAACAGGAAACCTGGATGCCCTTTCTGATCGTTATGCTCATGGCGGCGCTGGTGCTGCTGATGGCGTGCGCAAACGTCGCCGGCCTGATGCTGGTGCGGGCAGCCGGACGCGTGCGCGAGATGTCGGTCCGCTATGCGCTGGGCGCAAGGCGCAGCCAGATCGTACAACAACTGCTGATGGAGGGATTGTTGCTCGGTCTGGCGGGAGGCGCACTGGGGTTATGGTTGGCTCCTGGTGTTGCAACGTTGCTGGAGCGTAGGATTCTGGATCAGACCACGGGCGAGTTGCCATTTTCTACGCATCCCGACCTGCGCATCCTGGCGTTTACATTTGCGCTGTCCGTCGCGGTGAGCGTTTTTTTCAGCATGGCACCCGCGCTCCAGTTCTGGCGGCCCGACGTAACGACAGCCCTGAAACAGCAGGCTCCAACGGTCTCCGGCGGATCGTTGCGACTGCAGCACGTGGCTGTGGGCGTCCAGATTGGGCTCAGCGTGCTGCTTCTGGTAGCGGCGGGGCTTTTCGTGCGCACGCTCTACAACCTGAAGTCCGTCAACGTGGGATTTTCCACTGACCACCTCATCGAATTCCGTGTCGATCCGCGGATGGCGGGATATGCGCCGGACGCGGTCCAGCCCCTGTATCAACGCATGCTCACCAAATTAAGCTACCTGCCCGGAGCGCGCGCGGTGGGAGCAACCAGCGACCCGGTCCTTGCAGACTGGAATACTGGCTACAACATCACGATTGCAGGCTACAAAGCCGGTGAAGACGAAGACATGAATGTAGAGCATGCGAGCGTCAGCCCCGGCTATTTCTCGGCGTTGGGAGTAGCGCTGCTGGCCGGGCATGCATTTACAGATGCAGACCGTGCAGATGGCGCCAAAGTGGCCGTGGTGAATGAGAGCTTTGCCAGGCATTATTTTGGCGATCCCCAAAAAGCCCTGGGGCATTTCTTCGGCAGTGGAGCCGGGAACGGAGTGAAGACTGACATTCAAATTGTCGGCATTGTGCGAAATACGAAACACGATGGCGTGGATGATGCCAATATTCTTCCCAGCGTGTTTACCCCATATACTCAGGCCGATCAGTTCGGCAGCATGGAGTTTTATATTCGCACCTGGCAAGCGCCGGATGCCGCTATGGCGATGATTCGGAATTCCATGCACGACCTGGACTCGAAACTGGTGCTCAGTTCGCTGGAGACGATGGATGCGCAAGTCAATGAGGATCTGGACTCGCAACGAACGATCGCGCTGCTAGCGATTAGTTTCGGCATTCTCGCACTGCTGATCTCTGCGATCGGACTGCATGCGGTGCTGGCTTATGCAACCGCGCAGCGGACGCGGGAGATTGGGCTGCGCATCGCGCTGGGGGCCAGCCGCATGTCGATTGCGCGCATGGTCCTGCTGGATGTGTTGCGGTTGGTTGCGATCAGCGTGGCGGTCGCAATGCCGGCGGCATGGCTGATGACACGCTGGGTGCGCGGCCAGCTCTATGGGGTCTCCGGCCACGATCCGGCGACCATGGCCGCGGTGGTTGCGGCCGTGGTGGCAGTCGTCTTACTGGCTGCAATATTGCCGGTGCGGCGGGCCATTGGAGTCGATCCGATGACTGCGCTGCGCTATGAATAAGAGGCTGATGTATACGCCGTCCGGTGTCTTCGAGATTGTCACAGCGTCCCCAGCCCCTTACAATCCAATGTGACGTGAATAGAGCCCGCGCAATTTATCCCGGTACATTCGACCCGTTGACCAACGGTCACCTTGATCTGATCGCGCGCGGCTCCAGGATCTTCAGCCATCTGGTGGTCGCAATCCTTAACAATTCTGAAAAGCAGCCCATCTTTTCCGTGCAGGAAAGGGTGGAAATGATCGAAGAGACCACGCGCGAATTCGACAACGTCTCCGTCAGCACATTCGATGGGCTCCTGGTGGAGTTTGCCCGGTTGCAAAGGGCGCAGGTATTGCTTCGTGGCATTCGGGCCATCAGCGATTACGAATTTGAGCTGCAAATGGCGCTGATGAATCGCCGCCTTGCTCCGGAGCTAGAGACTGTTTTTATGATGCCAGCGGAGCAATATTCATATGTCAGCTCCCGTTTAATTCGAAGCGTTTTTCGGC
>JBOGLY010000383.1:0-3918 GCA_050746425.1 Acidobacteriaceae bacterium | reverse complement strand
ACTGTACCTTGTTCCATTTGAATCTTATTTCCTAATCGATTTGAATTACGCTGAAGGGAATCGGAGCGACTGCTAGCAGAATCTTGTGCTTTGGGGCAAAGTCTACAACTGCCCGGTTCTATTCGAACGCAGGCTTAGTGTACCAGACTTTGTCCAAATGCAAGAAAAAAATGCAGGTTACCGCCACGCAACCCATTCCATCGCCTTCTACTCCGCCCGCCATTTTTCGTCCCGTGCGCTATGCTAGCAGACGGCATGATATTTGAAGAAGATTCGCTCGCCTGGCTCAAAACTGCGCTGGACACTCTGGCGGAGCCGTTCAACTCACTCCCCGCTTCCTCCTCGCCGCCACTCGATCAGGCCGCAATGCTGGGGGTCCTTCAGGAAACAGCCGTCCGGCTTCACGAAAATCTTCCCTATTTCCACCCCCTTTATGCTGGACAGATGCTCAAACCGCCCCACCCCATCGCGCGGGCGGCGTATGCGCTCGCTACCTGGATCAACCCCAACAACCACGCCCTCGATGGTGGCCGCGCCAGCTCCCAAATGGAAATCGAAGCAATTCAGGCACTTGCGGCCATGTTCGGCTGGACTGACCATCTCGGCCACCTTACCAGCGGCGGTACATTTGCGAACCTCGAAGCGCTATGGATCGCCGCACAGTTGAACCCTGGAAAATCGATTCTCGCCTCCGACCAGGCCCACTATACCCATCACCGCATCTCCGGCGTTTTGCAACTGCCGTTCGCTTCTGTCCCATCCGACCAACTCGGAAATATGCGCGTCGACGCGCTCGAAGCCAGGCTCCACCAGGGCGACATTGGCACCGTCGTCGTCACTATCGGGACCACCGCACTTGGCGCCGTTGACCCTCTGCCAGAGATTCTCATGCTTCGCGACCGATACGGCTTCCGCATCCACGTTGACGCCGCGTATGGCGGCTATTTCACACTCGCCTCGAACTTGGATCCCGACACCAAAGCCGCGTTTGCATCTCTCGCCGCCGCCGATTCCATCGTCATTGACCCTCACAAGCACGGTCTTCAACCCTATGGCTGCGGGTGCGTCTTGTTTCGCGATCCCTCCGTCGGCCGCTTCTACAAACACGATTCTCCCTATACTTACTTCACTTCCGGCGATCTACACCTCGGCGAAATCACCCTTGAGTGTTCCCGCGCTGGCGCCTCAGCCGTGGCTCTCTGGGCAACCCAACGCGCATTCCCGCTGGTACGTGGCGGCCAATTCTCCGAAATGCTCGAGTCCTGCCGCTCCGCCGCTCTCGAGCTTTACCGCCGCCTCAATGCTTCACCCAACTTTCTGGCACCCATGCGCCCGCAGCCGGACATCATCGTCTGGGCTGTTCGCGGCGAGACCCCAGGGCAGAGTTCCGCTCGCGCCCGGGCGCTGTTCGATGCCGCCGCCCGCCGGGACCTGCACCTCGCGCTGGCTCGAATTCCTCAAAGTTGGTTCCCGTCCGACACCTGGCCGACTTCGAGCCGCATCCCCAACGCCTCCGACGAAGTTCAGTGCCTGCGCTCTGTCCTGATGAAGCCGGAACATCTGGCCTGGATAGATCACATCTGGGACCGTCTGAACGCCGCCGCTGCGGAGGTCCTCGAATAGGTCTGTCATCTCGACCGCAGCGCAGCGGAGTCGAGAGACCTGCTTTTTCGAGATCTAGACAGCAATCCAGTTGACATTAGCGTTATTGTCGCCAGGGATGGGTACCCGGAACGAGAAATTTGCTGGATGGGAACCGTGCCCAGCGCTGTCGCTGGTAATATTCCATGTAGCGATCCTGGTTGGTGGCATCTCAAGACATAGAATTGTTTTGTCTGCGGCAGGCATAGGTCCAAATCTCTTTGGACCCCGTGTTGCGCTGCTCCGGCGCAATTTCGCTGTAGGCCTGTTTCCTGATGGAAGAACAAAATATAATCCATCTTTGCCGGGTGGCTCATTTACATCCGCCGTTGCAAATCGACCCAGTGGGCATGAGTCGGATTGAATAAGAAGAAATTGTCATCTTTGAGGACATAATTGATTTATGGCAGTCACCAGCCAACCGGATTTGGAACCGCAACAGCCAAACGGCGATTGGAAGCAGATTCAAATCGCCTACTTTTCCATGGAAATCGCAGTTGCCCCTGAAATGCCCACCTACAGCGGCGGCCTCGGCGTACTTGCCGGCGATACCCTTCGAGCCGCGGCGGACACTGGCCTCCCGCTGGCTGCCGTGACGCTGCTCCATCGCAAAGGATATTTCCATCAGCACCTGAATGGTGGCGGCATGCAAACCGAAGAGGATGAACCATGGAATCCGGAAGCTGTTTTGCAGCCCCTGGCGCCCGTAGCGGCAGTGGCAATCCAGGGTCGTCCGGTCATGGTTCGCGCCTGGCGCAAAGACATCGTTGGCGTCGATGGCCACATCGTTCCCGTTATTTTCCTCGATACCGATCTCGATCCCAACGATTCGTGGGACCGTCAGTTGACCGACCATCTCTACGGCGGCGATACCTTTTATCGGTTGTGCCAGGAAACCGTACTGGGCATCGGCGGAGTAGAAATTCTCGCGGCACTGGGCTGTCGGCCCTCCGTTTATCACATGAATGAGGGCCATGCATCTCTGCTCACCATCGGGCTTTTGGAAGAACAGGTCGGCGATGCCACTCTCCTCGATGCCACGCAATCCGATCTCGATGCAGTCCGCTCCCAGTGCGTCTTTACTACCCACACCCCAGTCCCCGCCGGACATGACCGCTTCTCGCTCGATCAGGCCCGCCAGATTTTAGGACAGGAACGCGCTCAGGCACTCGAGAAATTTGGCTGTTGTCACGACGGCATGTTGAACATGACCTACATCGCCCTGCGCTTTTCCCGCTACGTCAACGGCGTCGCCATGCAGCATGGCCGCGTATCGCGCGAAATGTTCCCCGACTACTCCGTGCAGGCAATCACTAACGGCGTACACGCCGCAACCTGGATCCAGCCCTCCATGCAAGCCCTGCTCGATGAAAAAGTTCCCAACTGGCGGCGCGACAACCTCTATCTCCGCTTTGCCATCGGCTTGGCGCCGAGTGAAATTCGAGGCCGGCACCTCAACGCCAAGCGCAAGCTGCTCGACACGGTCCGGGAACTCACTGGCGTCGAGCTACATGAAGGTACTTTCACCATCGGATTCGCCCGCCGGGCCGCCGCCTATAAACGCGCCGACATGCTTTTCGCCGATCCCAACCGGCTGACTCGATTGGCGGAAGAATACGGCGGAATCCAGATCATCTACGCCGGCAAGGCCCATCCTCACGACGATCTGGGCAAGGCCATCATCCATCACGTCATTGAGGCAAGTTCCAAACTCAATTCCGATCGTCTTCGCATTGTCTATCTTGAAAATTATGAGTGGGACCTTGGCGCCATCCTCACCGCCGGAGCCGACCTCTGGCTCAATACGCCGCGCCGTCCCTATGAAGCCTCCGGGACCAGCGGAATGAAGGCCGCCATGAACGGTGTCCCGAGTCTCAGCACACTCGATGGCTGGTGGATTGAAGGCTGCATTGAAGGCGCCACCGGCTGGGCAATTGCAGATTCCGAAGACGAAGCGCAAGAGGCTGAATCTCTCTACGAAAAACTTGAGAACGAGATTCTTCCCCTCTATTACCATTATCCCGAACGCTGGGCGGAGATCATGCGGATGGCCATGGCGATCAACGGGTCCTTCTTCAATACCCAGCGCATGCTCTACCAGTACATAACGAACGCCTACTTCCACGGCGATTCCCCCCTCCGCCGAAAACTCCAACCCGAACTCCTGTTGGCCCGCTGAAAAAATGGTCGAACCGAAGAGTCCTCCTCAATCTCCATCTCGCAGAGATTTTCTGAAGATCTCGGCGCTGGCAACGGGTGCGTCAATCTGTCCAGCGC
>JBOGLY010000382.1:0-3928 GCA_050746425.1 Acidobacteriaceae bacterium | reverse complement strand
GGGCGAAGCGCAACGCTAGCATGTAAGAAGCGCGATTTCGACCGGCAATTTAGAATAGAACTTGACACACAATTTGTGTGGGTGGGTGGAGTTGTATCTGTGATAGAGATTGGCAATGCACTGACAAAGGTCTTTGGAACCAGCAACGACCGCACGGTAAAGCGGATGTTGCCGCAAGTCGAGGCCATCAACGATCTGGAGCCGGAGATGCAGCAACTCTCCGACGAGCAAATGCGGGCGAAGACGGAGGAGTTTCGCGCCCGCATCGCGGCCCATATCGCGGACATTCAGGACGCGGAGGAACGTTACGAGGCGGAGAAGGAAGTGCTGGAGGAGATTTTGCCCGAAGCCTTTGCGCTGGTACGCGAGGCTGGGCGCCGCGTCATCAACATGCGGCATTTCGATGTGCAGTTGATCGGCGGAATTGTGCTGCATCGGGGCAACATTGCCGAAATGAAGACCGGCGAAGGCAAAACGCTGGTCGCAACGCTGCCTTGCTATCTGAATGCGCTGGCCGGTCACGGTGTGCATGTGGTCACGGTGAACGATTATCTTGCTAAACGCGACGCGGAATGGATGGGCAAGATCCACAACCATCTTGGGCTATCGGTCGGCGTTATCGTGCATGATTTGGACGATGAACAGCGCCGCGCCGCGTATGCCGCCGACATCACATACGGGACCAACAACGAATTCGGATTCGACTATCTGCGCGACAACATGAAGTTTGAGTTGTCGGAGTGCGTGCAGCGTCCGCCATACTTCGCGATTGTCGATGAAGTGGATTCCATTTTGATCGACGAAGCGAGGACTCCGTTAATTATCAGCGGACCGACCGACCAAACGACAGACAAGTATGCGCGAGTAGTGCGGATCGTTCCGCAGTTGGAGCTGGGCGAAGAAACCGACACGATCGACAACAAAATTCTGACCGGCGATTACGTTGTCGATGAAAAGCATCGCACCATCGGTGTCACCGACGAAGGCTGGGTGAAGATTGAGAAGCTGCTGGGAATTGAGAGCATTGCCGACCCGGAAAACTGGGACCTGAAGCATTATGTGGAAACAGCAATCAAGGCGCACGCGCTGTACAAGCGCGACGTGAATTACGTGGTCAAAGACGGCGAAATTATCATCGTCGATGAGTTTACCGGACGCCTGATGCCAGGACGTCGCTGGTCGGACGGCCTGCATCAGTCGATCGAGGCCAAGGAAGGCGTCAACATTCGCCGCGAAGACCAGACGCTGGCAACGATCACGTTTCAAAACTACTTCCGCTTGTATAAAAAGCTTTCCGGCATGACCGGCACCGCGGACACGGAAGCGACGGAGTTCGAGAAGATTTACAAGCTAAACGTGGTGGTGATTCCGACGAATATGCCGATGCGGCGGATCGACAATACCGACGTGGTATTTCGGACGACCAAGGAGAAATATTTCGCCGTTGCGGATGAGATTGCGCGGATCAATGAACAGAAGCAGCCTGTTCTGGTGGGCACCACCTCGATCGAGAAGTCCGAACTGCTGTCTCAGATTCTGCAGCGCAAGAACATTCGCCACGTGGTGTTGAATGCAAAATTCCACGAGCGTGAGGCCGAAATCGTGGCGCAGGCCGGGCACCTGGGCATGGTGACGATTGCGACGAACATGGCGGGTCGCGGCACCGACATCGTGCTGGGTGGGAATCCGGAATTTCTGACCAAGCAGGAACTGGTGAAGAAAAGTCGCGCGCGCGCGGTGAGCGCGGCGGAAGGAGAGATTTCTCCGACGGCAGCGGCGGGCATGATGCGTTTTTACTATCAAAGCCAGGAGTTCGAGACTCCCGAATCGGACTGGAAAGAGGTACTCGCCGGGTACGCGGAGCAGGCCGCGCAGGAGCGCGAGGAGGTGCTGGCGGCAGGCGGGTTGTTTATCATCGGCACGGAGCGCCACGAATCTCGGCGCGTCGATAACCAATTGCGTGGCCGCGCGGGCCGCCAAGGCGACCCAGGAGCTTCGCGGTTCTTCCTGTCGCTGGAAGACGACCTCATGCGAATCTTCGCCAAGGAGTGGGTCTCGAACCTGCTGCAGCGCCTAGGCATGGAAGAGGGAGTTCCCATTGAGTCGAAACTGATTACGCGTCGGATTGAAGCGGCCCAGAAGGCGGTTGAAGGCCAGAATTTCGAGTCGCGCAAGCATGTGCTGGAGTACGACGACGTAATGAACAAGCAGCGCGAGGCGGTTTATGGGACGCGCCGCCAGTTGCTCGAAGGACTCGACCAGAAGGAGTTGATCACCGACGATTATGTTTCGAACATCCTAAGCAGCATTCTCGATATACATGCTCCCGACAGATTGCATCCCGATCAGTGGGACATTAAGGCGCTGAGCGATGCAGTGCTGATGCAGTTCGGCATGGACATTTCCGCCGAAGGCATTCCGGTGCAAGACCTGAACCGGCATGAGCTGGGCGAGGCGATTTTCGAGCGGCTCAAGGAACGCTACGACGCGAAAGAGCAGATCGTTGGGGCGGAGGCCATGCGATACCACGAGCGCATGATCATGTTGAGCGTGCTCGACGGCCTGTGGAAAGACCATCTGCTGGCGATGGACCAGTTGAAGGAAGGCATCGGGCTGCGCGGCTATGGCCAACAGGACCCGCTGATTTCCTACAAGCGCGAGTCGTATGAGGCGTTTGAAGCGATGATGACGCGCTTCCAGGAAGATACTGTGCGCTTCCTGTTCCGCATGCAGATCATGGGCCAGGACGGTAAGGAAATTTCGGTGCCGGCGCGGGTACGTCCGCAGTCGATCGTATTCAGCGGAGGCTCGGCGAATGCAACAGATGGCGGCCACCAGGCACTGCCGCCTGGGATGGGCGGACGGCAGGGCGGCTTGAATGGTGGATCGTCGAATGGCGTCGCGTCGTCTATCCCTGTACCGATGCGCGCGCCCTCGACCACCATCGATTCGTTGGAAGAAGAATTTCAGCGACGCAAGAAGCGCGAACTGCAACAGGCCCGCATGGCGGGAGGCGGGGAGGCGACGGAAACTTCCCAGCGCAGGAGTGGGGAAAAGGTGGGTCGCAACGATCCATGCCCGTGCGGTTCCGGCAAGAAGTTTAAAAAATGCCACGGAGTGGATGCGTAGCAATCGTGGACCGCAAGAGATAAGGTCAAGAATTGAGCGCAGAACCTATTGCCATCCCAACGATTGCGCAAGGCCGAGCAAGGCATGGGGCACCGAGATTGAGCGCAAACTGAAAAGCAGATCCCTCCACTTCGTCCCCTGCCGCGGACTTCGGTCGGGGATGACACGAATAGACCGTAATCAGGGGAGTGCCTTGCGGCCCCGCGATGCGCGGTATATCTGGCCGCCCAGGACGCCGCCAGCGATTGCGAACAACACGATCAGCGTAGATAAGAAGGCCATGGTGAGCAGGATCAGGCCAACACGGCCCTGGGCAGAAAGCCAGAAATTCGTAAAGGCCGATACTGGCGCTTGAGGGTCCATTGCCGAGGCGCGGGCAGCAGCCTGCTTGACGATACTTGTCAATTGGGCGTCAATCTGGCTTCCCTGGTGCATTCCATAGCGCTGAACGACCAACAGGACCGCGTTGCCGGCAAAGGCGACCGCGGCGGCGATCAGACCCACCAGCGCGCCGACTCGCGCTCCAAGGCGGGGGCTAAGCTGAGTGAGAGGGCGGCGGCGATGGTACATTCCCACAACGATCACCGCGCCGGCGGCGACCCAGAGCACGCTGCCAGCCGCCAGTAAAGCGGACATGACGCCAACCCCCGCTCCTACCAGCACTGCAATCCGAATGGCTGTTTTCCAGGCGAGCGGTTTGGCGGATTCGGCTGCGGCATCGATATTCAAGCCGGTGCCGTTGACGGGCTGGGTTGTGTCGGCCTGGTCCGCAACGTAGCGAATCTGGGGTGCGCCGCAC
>JBOGLY010000381.1:0-3933 GCA_050746425.1 Acidobacteriaceae bacterium | reverse complement strand
ACGTCCAAGACGCGGTCGAGGTAACGTTGGCCGTCGAATTGTCGCTGTAAGTTGCGGTTGCGGTGAACTGCTGCGTGGCGCCGACCATGATGCTCGGATTTGCGGGAGAAACTGAGATCGACTTTAGTGTTTTCGCCGCAGCCGTCACGGTCAGAGTGGCGGAGCCGCTGACTCCGTTCAATGAGGCTGTGATCGCCGTTGAGCCAGCAGCCACACCCGTGGCAAGACCGGCCGACGTCACGGTTGCAGTTGCCACAGTCGCTGACGCCCAAGACGCGGTCGAAGTGACGTTGGCGGTTGAATTGTCGCTGTAAGTTGCGGTTGCGGTGAATTGTTGTGTCGCGCCAACCGCAATGCTCGCGCTGGTCGGCGTTATTGCCACCGAAGTCAAAGTCTTGCCCGTTGGAGGCGGATCGGACATGCCTCCGCACCCTATGATCGCCACCATTAGCGAGAGCGAGAGAAAAAAAACAAGAGTGAACCGGCAGCGATTCATAAATGCCTCACAAAGTGCTCGCAGTCGCCTGCTCCACTACGATTCTGAAGAATCAGCGGAAGTCCGATTTCTCAATAGAGCAACGCTGATTGCACTTGATCGTGGCAGATGGAGCAATTGTCAAAACGTGAGCGTTGAGCGCTTCTCTTTCTGCACAACATTTAAAAACGATGTTTGTCGGATAATGCGTTTGCCGCGTATCGCGGGGAGTTCGCGCGAGCAAAGCGCCGATCCGTCGTTTTCTTCGATGGGACGATCCGCCTTGAAGTTGTCCGAATCGCATAAGATTGCAGAAGAAGGTCTGTGCAAGCGAAACGAAAGTCCGTCGACTCCGTTCCTTGCTGCACAAGGATTTCGCTCACAGTGACACACATATTTTTGTGCAGAGCGGCGTGAATGCGATTTGAAGAGGACGCCACCGGCGTTTACTGAGCTGCCGGATCTGCCTGGAAAATTCGCACCTGCCATCGTGCTTCGGCGGGTGTCATCACGACGATATAGCGGGCGTGCATGCGCTGTTTCGCCAGGGCTTTGCCGTGCAAAAGGACCTGCTGATCGTATACGACGGTATCGATCATCTGAATGGACAGACCCTCTGGAGAATAGAAAACAATTTGAAGATCGTGGGAGCGGTCCTGATAGCGCGTCTGGATTCCGAACTTCGCCTGGTCCTGTACGGTGTCCGTGAGCTTGTCTTTTGCGGCACCGGCGAAATCCCGATCGAGCAGATTTGGACGATCCTGTTGCATCGCCTGTCGCAGGCTTTGCCATGATTCGAGATAATCGCGAATCACCGCACTGGCAGTTTGTGCCTCGACGGTACGAGAGCCATGCAAGTTTGGCGGATCCACTTGTACGGTTGGCGGGGCGGCCCACAAGGCCAGCGGCATGGCCAGCATGACGCAGATTGCCCAATGGAACATTCGGTAGCGCGTGGTCATTTTCCGCCCTTCCAGTGAATTTCATTGCCGGCCACAACTCCACTGGCTACGGAGATGGTCGCGCCATCGCAAGCGGGCATATCCACGCGCGCAATTCCCTGCTTGAGCGGAGCATCGACAGTAGATTCGGCGCCGTGGCAGTTTTCGGTGAACGTGACAATGGTGCCATCCGTAACTGGATTGCCGGCGCAATCTCGCAACGGAGCGGTCTGCAGCTCAATTCTCTGGCCCGCGGGGCGCGCGCTCATGGTCAGTCCGCACGGCTTTCCTGGCACTTGCTGAATAATGCGGGTGCTCGATGCGCCATCGACCTGAGCGACGAATTTCGCACGGCCCTGTTTCTCGGCGGAATTCATCTGCGTCCAGGCCACGCCATTGCGGGTGGTGACGGTCTGCGACTGCACGGGGGCAGCCTGCTTCGACTGTTCGGATTGATCCGACAGTTCAAAGGAGACTGACATGGGCGCGGTGATCAGATTGCCGTAGGCGTCGAAGACGTAAGCCGTGCCGCTAATGCCGTTGTGCTGGCCCACGGGAAGACGAGAAGGTTTCGCCAGAAAGCTGAGCGATTCCGGTTGGGCCGCCGGTACAACATTAAATTGGCCAACCTGGGACGAGGCTCCGCCCGTCAGAACCGCGAGATAACGACCGGCGTTATAGAGATCTCCGGCAGCGAAGGACACTGCTTGTCCCAGTTGCACATCGCGGCGAAGCACCTGGGAAGGCCCTACTATGTACAAAACAGCTTTACCGCTACCCGATGTCGGAATCGAGAAGGCGCTTCCGGCGACAACGCGCGTGGGCACGACCATGCTTCCACTTTGCGCATGCGCCCCGCTTTCCGCAAACACCAGCGATGCAGCGGCTAGAACGAGCGCAGTCAGTAAAGATGCGGCACCGCACCTCACAGGAGGTCTCCGGCGCGATACGTGGCCACCACCGTCCGCTCGCTGGCGATCTTTCTGGCGAGATCTTCGGGAACGGGAATATGGAAGTCTACGGGAATCTGCGGCAGAAGAGCGCGGTCGATATATTCACCGGCAACCCAGACCAACTGACCATTCTTGTCGTAGAAGGTGGAAAGCACGTGCGCGATGTTGACAATCTGACCGCTTTGATTGGAGAGCTGACCGTTCAACGACGCGTTTGGAGCGGGCTTGTATTTCTGGTTTTCGACTTCCACGACCGGGTCGGCCGAAGCGGAGACCAGCACCGAAATCGGCTCCATGCGGATGCTGCCCACCTGGGACAGGTCAACGTTGGGGAAACGGATGAGAAATGGAGTGACCTGCTTAGGCAGCAATGTGTGCGAGATCATGTCGAAGCTGCGCTCGCTGTCGATAACTGAGCCGTCCTTGGCAATCAGTGTGGCGCGAACGGAGACGAATGCCGGAAGCACGTCCTCATTCAACAACTCGCCGAGCACAACCACGCCTGCGGCCCTGTTGACCGGATGCATATCCACGATGCGCACCCGCGGCGCCCCGACATCCTGCGCTCCCCAGTCGTCTCCAGGACCGCGATAGATAACGTCCCAGCGCAAATAATTTACCGCGAATACCTGGGGCGGCACCTGCTGCTTTTTTACAATCGGCCAATCGACCGCCCAACGGTCGCCGTTCCTGACGACGTGCAGATCGCGGGTAGACGTGGAGGTTCCGACCACGGTCGACCAGTTCATCCTCATCGCAACCTCCGCATCGTTCTCGGTCTGGTGAAGGGGATGGACCTCAAAACTTTCCAGCGTTGCAAAGGTGCGAAGACTGAGATGGTATCCGGTCAAGTCGTGGAGGAATTCAGATTCAGTGAACTCCGCCTTGTTGCCGAGGCTGAAATATGCCGCTTCATAAGCCCGCAGGCGGATCTGATCGCCTAGGTTTTCTACGGCCGCGGTTGGAGTGGAGGAAGGGCGCAGCAGGTTTTTTCCGCCAGCCCAGTAAACGGCGGTGTGGACCGGCCAAAGGGTGCCGATGACAACAACGACCACGGTCGCAATCGCGATAGAAATAGCGAGCAGAGTTCCCTTTTTCACGAGACCAGTCTCCCCGGCACGAGATTCTCATCTCCAACGGAGGCATCGTCCCCGTCAAAAGCGTGCCGCCGCTCGTCTGGAATCAGCATTAAAAGTATGGCGAGAACGCTGCTGCCGAACGGCAATGTGCCCCACAGGATTCCCTGCCATCGAGGAGGCCGTTGCGCCGCATTCATGGGAACGGCCGGAGGTACGCCGTCTTTGCCCCAGACGGTAATCGTCTTGCCCTCCAGCGCATCCACCTGTCGCCAGCCGGCAAAGGCGAGCAGCGGGTCGTAGTAAGGATCATGAACGACAACCCACTTCAGCCCATACCGATCGGCGTGGCGCAGCATCGCGTTTAAGGAATCGAGTCCACCGGCGCCGAAATATTTCGCGTCGGTGAGCGCGCCTCCACTGTAGTGCGTGAGTTCGGGCAACATGCGCGCGGAGTTCGATCCTCCATCGACGCTGCTGGCGTCGGT
>JBOGLY010000380.1:0-3945 GCA_050746425.1 Acidobacteriaceae bacterium | reverse complement strand
TCCCACAACGCGAGCCGGCAAAATTTCGCTTTCGATCAAGGAAGCAGGCAACGGCGCGCCTTGCAGTTGATCGACCGCGTCCAACACCGCATCGAGGCCACGGCGGCGATGCAGGCATCCGTGCCAATGCGTGGTCATGCGCGCCAGGGTGTGCTGCTCCACCGGCTCCACCTGCTTGCGCAGTCGTGCAAGAGATTTGCGCCGAATCGTTCGAAGCACCTCCGCGTCGCACCATTCGCGATGGATGCCGCCCGGACGGAACTCGCCTTCAACCAGCCGTCCCGTGTGGACCAAGGCGCGCAATACGGAATCCACTATTCGCGGACTCCAACCGAACCGCGCCGCCGCGTCCTCAGCCGTGAATGGTCCGTGCGTGCGCGCATACCGCTTGAGGATCTCCAGTTGCGGGTCCGCAACAGGTTCAAGAAATGTTTTGGGAACGCCCGGCGGCAGCGGGATTCCAAGGGCGTCGCGGAACTTTGCGGCATCCTCAATTGCGATCAGCCGCTTCTCTCCGAGCAACTGAATTTCCAGCACTCGCCGAGCACGCACCAACTTCGCAATGGCCGCATCCATATCGACCCCGACAAAGCGACAGGCAAGTTCCGCGCGGTTCAGATCGCCCAGCCGGAGCAGTAAATCATGAATGCCATCCACATTCTTCGCGCGATAGCTCTCGGCCAGCGCCTGCAGTTGCTCCTCCACTTCTTCAATCGCCGACAAATCCAACAACTCCCGCAAATCGGCGTCACCCATTAAATCCCTGAGTTGGTCCTGGTCAATGGTGAGAGCCTGGGCACGGCGCTCCGCCAGAGGAGCATCGCCGTCGTAGATGAAATTTGCCGCATACCCGAACAGCAACGATGCCGCAAAGGGCGATGGCGTGCGCGTATCGGCAACGTGGACGCGGATATTTCTCGCCTCGATTCCACGCAGCACTTCAAGAAATGCGGGCATGTCGAACACATCGCGCAGCGTCTCGCGGTAGGCCTCCAGCAGCATGGGAAACGACGCATAGCGCGACGCGACTGAAAGCAGATCGTAAGCACGTTTGCGCTGCTGCCATAGCGGAACGCGGACTTGAGCGCGCCGACGCGGCAACAATAGCGCGCGCGCGGCGCTTTCGCGAAATTTTCCAGCGAACAGCGCCGTCGATCCCAACTGGCGCAGTACCAACTCGGTCGCCTCGGCTGCATCGAGCATCATCAGATTGCTATCGGGTGGTTCCACAGTCTCCGGAAACCGCAGAACAAATCCGTCATCTGTCCAAAGCGTTTCGACCTCGACATGACCTGCGGCCCGTAGCCGACCGCTGACCGCCATCGCCCACGGCGCGTGAATGCGGCTGCCAAATGGAGTCAGCACGCACACCCGCCAATCTCCCAGCTCGTCGCGACAGCGCTCGATCACAATGGTCCGGTCATCCGGCACTTCGGTCGTCGCAATCTCCTGATCGGCCAGAAAGCGCAAAAGATTGTCGGCAGCTTGCGAATCCAGACCGTGCTCGCGAGTCAGGCGACTGACGGCGGCATTTCGCTCCATGCCGCGCAGTTCGCGCACCATCGCTCCGATGCGACGGCCAAATTCCAGCGGCCTGCCCGGGCCATCGCCATGCCAGAATGGCATTTTTCCCGGCTCGCCCGGAGCGGGAGAAACCAGCACCCGATCATGCGTGATTTCATCAATCCGCCAGGTGGTTGCACCCAAAATAAAAGTATCGCCGCCGTGGCTTTCAAAAACCATTTCCTCATCCAGCTCGCCGACCCGCACCGGCTTCTCTTTGGCGCTGGAAAGAAACACTCCGTAAAGTCCGCGATCTGGAATTGTGCCCGCGTTCAGGATGGCGAGACTCTTTGCGCTTTGGCGCGCCGTCAAAGTATTCCGCACATGGTCCCAGGTGATGCGCGGACGCAACTCGGCAAAATCATCCGAGGGATAGCGGCCCGAAAGCATGTCCAGCACGCCATCGAAGGCCGCGCGACCAAGCGTCGCGAACGACGCGGAGCGCGCGATCAAGCGATAAAGTGAGTCGTAATCGATGACGACCGTCTCGAACGCGGCTGCCGTCTTCTTCCCACCGGGCTTGTCCGCGCGCGGTTTATGTGGCGGCTCGGCCACAATTGCAACAATCTGCTGCGCCAGCACGTCAAGGGGATTGCGCAGGTAGCGAGTCGATTCAACCAGCCCCTCGTGCATTGCTCTTGTCGCCGCTGCGCACGCGATAAGATCGGCGCGAAATTTCGGAAAAATAATTCCATCGCTGACCGCTCCCACCTGATGCCCGGCACGACCGATGCGCTGCATTCCGCTGGCAACCGAGGGCGGCGCTTCAATCTGAATTACTCGATCGACGGCGCCCATGTCGATTCCCAATTCCAGCGATGAGGTCGCAACCAGGGCGCGAATTCGTCCCGCCTTAAGCAATTCTTCAATCTCCGAGCGCTGCCTTGCAGCCAGCGAGCCGTGGTGCGCCCGCGCAATCGGCTCCTGCGCCAACTCATTCAATGCGCCCGCCAGCCGTTCTGCCACGCGGCGGCTGTTGACGAAGATAATTGTCGATTGTCTTTCCCGGATCAACTGCAACAATCGCGGATGGATCGCAGTCCAGATCGAAGTTCGCTTCGGCCCTTGCGACGCGGGACCGCTGGTTAAATCCTCTGCTTGACCCAGCCGCGCCATGTCTTCCACCGGAACTTCAATGCGAAGGTCCAGCCGTTTCGGCTCGGTCGCATTGACAATCGTCACCGGTCGAAACTGCGGCGCTTCCACTAGCGAAGTGCTCGAAGGGCTCGCTAACCACTCCGGCTCCAGCGAATGCAGTGCCTGCACGTTTTCGCTGGCAAGGTCAAGGTGCCGCTTGACCGTTTTGGAAGGAGAAGTTTTCTCCGGGACTTCCACTCCCCCGAGAAACTGCGCCACCTCTTCCAGGGGCCGTTGCGTCGCCGAAAGTCCAATCCGCTGAATAGGCCGCCCGACCAGCGCCTGCAATCGCTCCAGCGACAGCGCCAGGTGCGCGCCTCGCTTGGTGGGCACCAGCGCATGGATTTCATCGACGATCACCGTCTCAACGGACCGCAACGAAGCCGCGGCATCGCTGGTCAACAGCAGATACAGGGACTCCGGCGTAGTAATTAAAATCTCCGCGGGATCGCGGCGAAAGCGCGCCCGCTCATTCTGCGGAGTATCTCCGGTACGCACGCTGATTCGCGGCTCACGCACCGCGATGCCGGCACGCTCCGCCAACTGCTTGATTCCTGCGAGCGGCGAACGTAGGTTCCGCTCCACGTCCACTGCCAGCGCCTTCAGCGGGCTGATGTAAATGACGCGGCAACCTTGCGCTTCGGCAGGCGTGGGATGGAGCATCAATTTGTCGATGCACCATAAGAATGCGGCGAGCGTTTTGCCGGTCCCGGTCGGCGCGAGGATCAGCGTCGAATCGCCTTTGGCAATCGCCGACCATCCCAGCCGTTGCGGAGTGGTCGGCTTTTCGAAAACCGCTCGCAGCCACGAGGCAGTTACAGGATGAAACAGCGAAAGCGGATCGACCGCGTCTTCAGCAATGGAAGCGGACGGCTTCGCTGTCGATGGCGGAGTTTTACCGCTGCGCGAGTTTCGCTTGCTTCGCTTTTTTGTAGGCGTTTTCAACTTCGTTACCGGCTCGTCTCCACTCCTTGTCAGAATATCTGGCGAGAATACACTTAATCAGAAAACGTTGGATGCGGGCTTGATTGTGGTCGCGCCAACAGGAATATAAACTTGGAAATCAGGAGGCGGGGATGAAACCGTACATCGAGCCTGAACTCGTGACCGATCCCGCGCTGGCGGAGGTGTTCGGCGAACTTGTCCACCGTGAGGTAATCTTTCATCGTCCCGAGTTCGGCACGACCAGAGCCGATTTTGAAAAAATGATGACGGACGATTTTTGGGAGGTGGGCGCTACTGGCT
>JBOGLY010000379.1:0-3958 GCA_050746425.1 Acidobacteriaceae bacterium | reverse complement strand
AAAGAAGGCTGGGATGATGGATGTAATGGCGCATCAGCACCAGGGCAATAGCGATGCCGCGCAGCCCGTCCAGTTCATGGATTCTCTGTGCCGTACTGTTGGATTTAGATGAGATTTCGATTGTCCTCGAAAACAGGTTCAGCGGCTGGGATGCTCATGCGGCAGAATAGCATCGTCCGGTGGAGGGCGGCGTTCGGAAAGAATTTTCCCTTATCGAACGAATACGAGACAATGGCAATAACCTCGAAACAATGTTCGACAAATAAATTATGAGTAAAACAGCAATCATCATCGGTGCCGGACCCGCGGGCCTGACTGCGGCGCTTGAACTGCAGCGGCATTCGGACATTCAGCCGATCGTGCTGGAGGCGACGAGTGAAATCGGCGGTATTTCCCGCACCGTCCGTTATAACGGCAATCGGATGGATATTGGCGGCCATCGCTTCTTTTCGAAATCCGACCGAGTGATGGAATGGTGGCTGGATGTGATGCCGGCAGCCAGTGTGGATGGCGCGGGCAGCGCGATTCCGATCAGCTATCAAAACAAGCAGCGGACCATCCAGTCTGGCGAGGGGAAGCTCGATCCCGAGCGTGACGATCTGGTGATGCTGGTCCGTCCGCGCAAGAGCAGGATTTATTTTCTGCGCAGGTTTTTCGATTATCCCATCAAGTTGACGCCCGAAACTCTGCGTGGACTGGGGCTGCCGCGCACCATGAAGGTCGGTTTCAGCTACTTGCGCGCTCGTTTCTTTCCTCGCAAGCCGGAAACATCGCTCGAGGACTTCATCGTCAATCGCTTCGGCAAGCAGTTGTACGGATTGTTTTTTGAGTCGTACACGGAAAAGGTCTGGGGAGTACATCCACGGCACATCAGCGCCGAATGGGGAGCGCAGCGCATTAAGGGTCTCTCGCTGACAAGTGCGGTCAAGCATTTTGTGAAGCAGGCATTTTCCGGCGCAAAAAAGAATTCCGGCGACTTGAGTCAGAAGAGCGTCGAAACCTCGCTGATTGAGCGGTTTCTATATCCCAAGTTTGGTCCAGGGCAGCTTTGGGAACACGTGGCTTCAATGGTGAAGGACAATGGCGGCGAGCTGCACATGCGCACGCGAGTGACGGAACTTCGTGTCGACGGCGACAGGGTTTCAGAGGTCGTGGCGGTCGATGCGGAAGGCAAGACGGCGGTGTTTCCGGCGGATTACGTGATTTCCACGATGCCAATCCAGCATTTGATACGCAGCCTGGAGGCCGGGGCGGTCCCTGTACCGCCGGAAGTAAAGGAAGTGAGCGAAGGTTTGATCTATCGCGACTTTATTACCGTCGGCCTGCTGGTGAATGAACTGCTGGTAACGGAGCCGGATGGCAGTCCGCTGAAAGATACCTGGATTTATATTCAGGAGCCGGATGTCACTGTGGGGCGGCTGCAAATCTTCAACAACTGGAGCCCGTGGATGGTTGCCGACCGCTCCAAGATGTGGATTGGCCTGGAGTATTTCTGCAACGACACCGATCCGCTATGGAAAATGTCGGATGAGGAGATAAAAACTTTTGCGGTCGCGGAGATGGAAAAAATTGGAATCCTGAAAAAATCCGACGTGCTGGATGGCCATGTCGTTCGGGTTCCGAAAACCTACCCCGCATATTTTGGGACGTACGATCGGTTCGACGTAATACAGAAGTTTACAGACCGCTTTGAGAACCTGTTTCTGGTGGGTCGCAATGGAATGCACAAGTACAATAACCAGGACCATTCCATGTTGACGGCGATGGCGGCGGCGGAAAACATCATGAACAATGTGCGTGATAAGTCCAATCTGTGGGCCGTGAACACCGAGCAGGAATATCACGAAGAAAAGCGCGCATGAGGGGTTTTCAGATTACATTCCAATGATTTGTCAACCTGAGCGCAGCGAAGGACATCGTGGTCGTCTCATGAACCGCAAGGTCCTCCGCTTCACTTCGTTCCTCTCAGGACGACAAAGCAGTTTATTCTTCGTTCTGCTGGCGGTGACCGTTTGCCTGCTTGCTCTGCGCCTTTGGCATATCCGGGCGGACTTTCCAGATTTCCACTTCTACGCGCAAGACGGCGCCCGGTATACCGACGAAGGTTTTTATACTGGCGCCGCGATACAGCATTTCACGCTGGGGCATGCATACCTTCCAGGCGGCTGGAATCCGGGCGTGTTTATGCCGGTCTGGCCTTTGTTCGTCGGTGCATTGTTCCACTTTACCGGCGTCAGTGTTGTGGCGGCGCGTTCGCTTGCCGTTGTATGCACCTGGATCGGCGTTCTGCTGGCCTACGCGGTCGCGCGCCAATACCGCTCAAAAACGTTCGCTTGTTTTACCGCATTTTTGATTGCGGCCAACGCGCTTGGATTTTTCTTCGGACGACTTTCCCTGCTGGAACCGGCATTCGTAATGTTTCTGCTGCTCGCCATTTACCTCGCGGGCCGGGCGCGTCCTGGAAATTACCCACTGGCGATTGCTGTCGGGGTGGTTTTTGTGGTGTTGACGTTGACCAAAACGACCGGGCCTTTCGTCCTGCCTGCCATTCTCTATCCGATCTGGGCGAGAAACCGGGAGGGAAGAGGACCGACAAGGTTCGCTGGCTGGAAACTGATCGCGGCTGCTCTTGCGACGATTGTGCTTCTGCTGGGCTGCGCCAAACTCATCTGGCTGTATCGCTATTCGGCCGACGCGAAAATCATTCTTGGAATGGCCCCGCTATGGCAATTGGAGCACTCGCCCGGCCGCCTGCTTCGCTTTTTCTATCGCGGAACATGGATCGATCCGGTTCTTTTCCCGCTGGCGCTGGCGTGTTTTCTTGGTGCGGTCTCGCGGCTGCGTTTTCTTTGGCGCGACACTCTATTTGTGATCGCGTTTCTCTGGGAAACAGGCTATGCGGCATTTATCGTGTTTCATTACGACGGTCCGCCGCGTTATTTTGTCACGATGATCGTTCCCACTGCGTGGCTGGCGTTGATTTTGCTGGAGCGGATATGGCGCGCGAATAAGCGCATCGCGCTGGTTGTAAGCGCATGCGTTGTAATTTCTGTTGTTTGGAACATTGCATCCATTGGCGACTACCTGATTCATCCGCGGTACAGCCTGGTCGATGCCAGCGTCCAGATCAGACGCCTCATTGATGCGCAGTATCAAGCGGGTAATTCTTCCAACGAACTGTTGATCGGTCGTGGCGCGGATGAGATTTCGCTTCTAAGCGACGGCTTGCCGGCGATGGACAGCGATGGCGCCATGCTGTTGGCCCAGAAACTGAATGTCTATCGTCCAGACTGGTTCATGCACTGGACGGATGTGCCGTCGGCAAGATTGGATACCGTTGCGTCTGAACTCAATCCGGTTCAGCGCGCTTTTTATCCGGGGCTGGATCCATTCGACGGCGGAGGAATTGAACTTTTTCAGCTTTTCCCGAAAGACAAGCACTGATACGAACGCCTCTTGGTAAATTGACCGTAGTTCGGCTCAGGACGACAAACGATTCGGTAAAGACCCTGTCAAGAGCGATCATCCGTCTAAGCGGGCGTCAAATGGACTGGAATTGGTTTGTACCAGTTGTGGAAAGCGCGCATCATGGGTCGCTCGATTAACAGATAGCAGATCACGCCGACAGCGGTGCAGAATATTGCCGCGAAAAATATACCTGTATCTCCTCCGAACCTTCCAAACAGCGGCCAGAAATGTTCCACCACGCTGCGTGCCGGAATGGTGCACAGGTAGATCGAATACGACGCGTCGCCCAGGAATACCAGCAGTCGCGCTGGCAGGGAGCGCATTGTGGGATTCCAGAAAATCGCGCCCCCGACAATCAGCGCCGATGGCACTCCCCAGACGGCGACGCGCAGCCAGCAATAATATCCAGCCATGATCCAATCTTCCTCGCTGGCCTTTCCGTACCCGGTGAAGATGGTTGCAGCCAGCAATAACGCGCCAACGATTGCAA